>DATKFU010000231.1:0-9833 GCA_035511215.1 Bryobacteraceae bacterium
AGAGGGGGTGGCATGGGAGGCAGCCAATGTCCATCTGGGCACCGCCCGGGCAGCCGCGCAAATCGTCGCCGACCTAAACAGGCGCTCCGGTAAATGGTTGCGGACAGCAGTCAAGAACATGGCAGCGGCGACCATTGACGATTGGAACGAATGGAAAAAATCGCAGCCCTCTTGATGTCGCGGCGGACCCTCCCTCGGGGCAGTGGACGCGTGTGGGCGCAAGTCTTTTGTCGTTGCGCTGGGTTCCGTTCCGTTCTGTGCCAGGCTAGGCCGGCGGTGCCGATTCTCGCCCGTAGACGGAGGCGGCCTTATAGCGTGTGCAATCGTGAAACATGCTCGACGCCAGGATGAGGCACGGAGCCGTCGATGAAACAGATACTCTTAAATGACACACGGAACCTCTGGGATCAGGCCGCAGCCTCTGCGTCCGGCCGCCGCCCGCAAGATCGGCTTAGCCGGTACGATTCAGGGATTAGGAACAACTCCGAAAAGAGCAGCGTGGGGCCATTTAGATTGCCGGTAAAGAGCGCCATAACCGAGGCAAGCTCTCGGCACCGTTCACGCGCCACCGCGACGGGCCGCCCACCTCAGCTTGGAATTTTGCGCCGGGAATTAGTAAGCGGGCCTCATGGCCGTCCTTCTAAGGCAGGACCACGATTCCCGCGTACGTGACGTCATTGTGTAGATTCCACGTCTTCTCCAACTTCAGCGTCGCGGTGTCGTAAACTTCCACTTCAAACCCGGCCCCATAGATGTAGAGCTTCTTGCCGTCGCTCGACATGCTGAAACTGAAACGCGTCCGGCAGGGAACCTCCTCCTTCCGGGTCAAACGATCGCTGCTCAAATCAAACGCCCAGAACTCGCAGCGCTTATTCCCGTGCATTCCGTTTGAGACAATGGTGTACGCCAGCTTCTTGTCCGGCGTGACCTGCAGGCCCCCCATGCCCGAGGGCGCAGGCCCGATCGGATCGTAATTCACTTGCCGCGTCGCCAGGTCCAAACGTGCCAGGCCGAACACGCGGTTGTGGACGATCGGATCGGCTGAGGTGAATATCGATGTGTGCACGCCGGGCTGGCTGATCAAATCCAAATCGCCTCCCAAGTGGACGTTCTCCATGCCCTGGAAATCCGGCTGAGCCAAGTCCAATTGATCGATTACTTTGAAGTCCGACGTTTCGAGAATGGTGATTTTGGGCCCGAACTGGTAGAGATACTTCCCATCCGGCGAAACTTCGAACGAGAGCCGGTTGCTCTGTTCGTCCTCGGGTGACATGTCCACCGTCTTCACGATCTTCTGCTGCACCAGATCGACTACCGTGTACTTGGCTTTTCCCACCTCGAAGTGCTCCGGAAACTTGTCGATCTCCTTAGTCACCGTATAGAAGAGCTTCCCGTCCGGGTCCACTGCGCCGCCCCGGAATCGGTATTGTTTCGTTGCCGTATTCAGCACGAAATGATTCAGCACCTTGCGCGTAGAAACATCGATCACCTCAATGCCGTTGTGATCGATCGTCGTGACATAGATCCTCTTGTGATCCGGCGCCAGGCGCATGGACATGGGTGTACCGGTTTCGAGTGGGATGCGGTCGACGATCTGGCCCTTCGACTCATCGAATACCAGCACGGCCGCCGGGTAGGCCGGAAGGTACAGCGTGCCCCCGCTCGCTACCGCGGCGCACAGTGTCAGCAACGAAAGCAATCGTTTCATGAGATCCCTTAGTGGCAACAGGCCTTCGCCGGCGGCGGGGGCACGTCCATCGCCGGACTCCGCTCAAAAAATCCGTCGGGACGGAATTGAAACCCGAGCATCGCCACGGGCATCACCGGCCAGTCCTCAGGGCGCGGCACGTGATTATGCGCAAATACATACCACAAGGTGATCTCGGTGTCGTCCACCTTTCGATTCGCCTTGGTCCAGTGAGGCAGCCCGTCTCCCGTCGGGTGCTGATTCGGATATTCGCCGGCCGCGTACCGCTCTTGCGCATTGTACGGCGTTACCCAAAGATGGTTCGAGGTGAACGCCGCTCGGCGCATGATTGCGGCATCCGGCTGCACCAGCGGCGGGCAGTTCTCGCCCGGAACCAAACGATACCCGACTGGCCGTCCCAGCCGGTTTTTCCTGCCCGGGTTCACCACGCGCCAGAAACGCGCGGTCGCCGAATTGACCCGCCGCTGCGCTTGCTGCTCGGTCGGGAGCAAAGTGTCTTCCGCGGTGAACCCATTGCCGTGCGGATTGCTCGCGCCGGTAGGCACGCCCACACTATTCACTTCGTAGACCGAATTGTTCGGGCCATCCACGCTGGTCGCCAGGCGCGCCGCAAAAATGTGTTGATGAAATGGCGCATTCAATCGCGGGGCGATCTCCACTCCATACGCCGATTGCTCGCCGGGCGCGAGCGCGGTGGTGTTCATGATTCCCGTCAGCTTGATCTCGCACTGAATCGATCCGTCCTGATAGAAATACCAATAGAACCCATATTCATAGTTCCCAACCGTGGCAATGAAAGAAACCGACAGCCGCCGCGACCGGCGCACTTCCGACTGGCCTGTGCGCCAATCCGTGTGCTTCCAAAGAATGCCGAAATCTTCCTCATGCAGGCACACCGCGTTCTTCAGCGGCGTGACGTGGCCGTGGCTGTCCACCAGGGGAAAATCGAAGTAATGGATCACGCCCAGGCAGTCGCAACCTAACGCCAGCGAGTTGGCCAGCATGCCCAGGCCGTATTCCCCGATGTCGAACGCGTTCTTGCGATAATACTGCTCGCCGGGGTCCCCGTAGGGAACCACCATCTCGCAAATCGATGCGCGATAGAGGATAGGACGCTCCACACCGTCGTCGTCGTAGCCTATCGTGTGCAGCACCAGGCCTTCGCGCGATGTGAAGCCTACCCGAAACTTCCATTTCTGCCACTCCACCTGGTTGCCCGACACCGTAAAGCTGGGGCCTTCCGGCTGCACGATGTCCACCGGCTTCAGATCTTGCCGCATCTTGAGAAGGTACTCGCGCGCCCAATTGCCGCTCTCCGGCGGCAGCGGCACGATTCCGTATTCCTCGATGCGGACCACCTCCATCGCGTAAAGATCGAAGACAATCACCATGCTGTCCATGGGCCGCGCGTAGCCGTTATCTTTCGCCTCGGAACGGACGAAGCACAGCGCCCGCATTCTGCGCAGACCGCGATCTTCCGGCAATTCGGTGCCGTACATGCCTGCCGACCAGGGTTCCACCATCACAAGGTCGGCGTCCGTGACGCCGCGCTTCTTCAGGGCGGCCTGGAAAACGGGCGAACGCCGCACGGCCTGCTCGCATTCGCTGAACTCGTCAAGCATGATCGAAGGCTGCACACCGCTCGGAAGCTCGGTGATCGACGCGACCGACTTGCCGGCCAGATCCACTACCGCCTCGCACGCCGAGCGCTTGCCGCGGTCGAGCAGAACCGCCAGCGCCTTCCGTTCAAACGGGCTCCCGGGCCGATGTTTCTCGACCAGGTCCTTCGCCGGTTCGGCCAGGTTGATGGAAACAATCCGAACACTTTCGCCGAAGTAATTCTCCCGTTTCAGGATTCGTACCGCTTCCTCCAGCTCGGCGGCCAACAAGGGATCGAGCGGATGCCCGGCCGTATGCGAAATGGGTGGATGCGAAATGGGTTCCGCGCCGGTCTCCGGCACCTTGACCTCAGTTGTGGTTGCCATGTTGCCGCCTCTCTTGCCGTCCGTAAAATGAGTTGCGATTCCCTCAGCAACTGGGCTGACAAGCAGCGGGACGTTCGCCAATGCGGGTGAAGTGCGCCCGTGGTCCCAGCCGGAGCGATTCGCTTCATCCGATGCTAGTATAATTGGATGGAACTTGGCAATACCTCGGTAAGGTTGGTAAACCCCGCCGCCCCGTCTGCGCCAGAGTCTCCAACATCCACCTCCTATGGACTGAAGTCCGCCGCCCTGTCGCCTAGCGAGACTTTAGCTCAATCCGTAGCTCTCATCGCACCCACTGGCGCTCCGGTCATGACCGTGCCCCTGGTATTCGGGCTGGCTGGCGACGGCTGCGCGCTTGCTTTTCTCATTTCCACCATCACCATTCTATTGGTGGCGCTCAACGTCAACCAGTTCGCCCGCATCTCGGCTTCGCCGGGCTCGCTGTACACCTACATTACCGACCACATGCATCCGAGATTCGGCGTGCTTGCCGGCTGGGCCTTATTGATCGCCTACATCGGCACGGCCGCGGCGGTTAGCGCCGGGGTCACGAACTACGCCAATGTCGTCTTACGGGATCGCCTCGGCCTGCAGGCTTCTCCGTTGCTCACGACTGCGCTGGTCATGGTGCTCGCGTGCTATTTGGCCTATCGCGACGTACAATTTTCCACCCGCCTTATGCTTTGGTTGGAAGCCGGATCGGTGGCTCTGATTTCGGCCGTCGCGATCGGCATTATCGTCAGGCACGGCTGGCGCCTCGACATCGGCCAATTCACGTTGCGCGGCGTCACTCCGGAAAAGCTTCGCCTCGGCCTGGTGCTCGCCATATTCAGCTCGGTGGGGTTCGAAAGTGCCACCTCGCTCGGATCTGAAGCCCGGAATCCGTTGACCAGCATTCCGCGCGCGGTGAAATGGAGCGCGGCCCTGGCTGGCCTGTTCTTCTTCTTGTGCGCCTATGCGGAAGTGCTGGGTTTTCGAGGCGAGCCGCAAACGCTGGACAAGAGTCTCGCGCCCTTGCACGTACTCGCGCAGAAGGCCGGACTCCCGCCGCTGGTGGGCACGCTCACCGATCTCGGGGCGGTCCTCAGCTTCTTCTCGTGCTTTCTGGCCTGCATCACCGCGGCCGCGCGGGTGCTTTTTCTAATGGGACGGCATGGCGCGCTGCACTCCGTGCTGGGCGAAGCGCATGCGGAGAATCAGACCCCGCATCGCGCCGTACTGCTCAGTTCCATCGCCGCCTTCCTCCCCGCCGGAGTCATGACTTTGCGCGGCGTAAACTTGTTCGATATCTATGGCCTCGTCGGCACTCTGGCAACCTTCGGGTTCGTTACCGTGTATATCCTGGTCTCCGCGGCTGCGCCGCTCTACCTGCGCGCGCAAGGCCGCCTCACTCCGCGGGCCATCGGCATTTCCATTTTGGCTGTTCTCGCGATGGGGGCGGCCATGTTGGGTAGCCTTTATCCGGTGCCTGCCCCGCCCTACTCGATCCTGCCGTACCTCTATGCGGGGCTGCTCTTGATCGGCTTCGCGTGGTCCATGATTTGGAGCGCCCGGTCGCCCTCGCTCACGGTCGAGATTGGCGGCAACTTAAACCGGCTGCCGAATGAGACTGATTAACGCCGAGCCCAAACGGCGCGCCCGTGCGCGGACTACTCCGTCTGGAACTCGAAGACGTCCGTGTTCGTCCGCACGATCAGCTTCCCCGCCCCGAATGCCCTGCCCTCGGCTCCAAAAAACACTGCGCCATCGGTGGATTCTCCCGGCAGCAGCTTGGTCTGCACGAACGCAATCGCGGAGGCCGCCGCCGCCGCTTTCAGCTTGGTCGAACTCACTTCCGCCAGCGCCGCCTGCCGCCGCGCCTCGTAGGAATTGGCCACCTTCATATGCGGAATGCCGTACAGCGCCGTCTCATAGGCAGAGACCAGCTTGATCACATCGCCCCGCCCGCCCTTCTCCTTCAACATCAGCACTACATCCCGCGCCGCCCACGCGTGCAACTCCGTGCCGTCGTCTTTCAAGTACGAAAAATCCTCCGGCCGGATCGTGTAAGGGCCATTCGAGCCGTTGGAAACCGCCACTTGCAGGATACTTAGTTCCCGCACATGGCCCGGCAGATGCGCCACCATCAGGGTCACGCCGCTCTTGGTAATCGTCTGATATTTCAGCCCGTTCGATTCAAACTCGATCACTTGTCCGGGAATTCCCAGGCACACTCCCAGCAGCAAGGCCGCGGCGCGAGACAGAACCGGCTCCATGTAACTATATTACGATAAGCTTGGTTATGGACACCGAACAATCGTCCGCCACTCCCGACGCGGGGATCCGGCCCAGCCGTTACGGCCTGGCCGAACACGGGATTCGCAACGTCAATACCGCTTATTGGAATCTCGGGACCGCGCAATTGTTGGAGCATGCGGTGCGGCGCCACGAAGGCCTGTTCGCCACGGGTGGCTCTTATGTGGTGGGCACCGGACAGTTTACCGGCCGCTCGCCCAGGGACAAATTCATCGTACGCGACGAGGGTACCGAAGCCGCCGTGCAATGGGGGCCCGTCAATCAGCCCATGTCGCAGTCGAGTTTCGATCGCCTCTATGCGAAAATGCTGGCCTACTGGCAGGGTCACGACCTGTTCGTCCAGGATTGCTTCGCGGGCGCCGACCCGCGCTACACCTTGCCCATCCGCGTCATCGCGCAATACGCCTGGCACGCCTTGTTCGCGCGCCAACTGTTCGTACGGCCGGACCCGCTGCGAACCGAGGACCATATCCCCGAGTTCACCATCTTCTTCGCGCCCCGCCTGCAGGCCACGCCCGGCGAAGACGGCACTAACTCGGAGACCTGCATCGTCGTCAACTTTACCAGGAAGGTGGTTCTGATCTGCGGCACCAGCTACGCGGGCGAAATGAAGAAGTCCGTCTTCACCGTTCTCAACTACCTGCTGCCGGCGCGCGGCATCATGCCCATGCACTGCTCCTCGAATGTGGGAAACGGCGGCAGCGTGGCGCTGTTCTTCGGCCTGTCGGGCACCGGTAAGACCACCCTGTCCGCCGACCCGCAGCGTCGCCTGATCGGCGACGATGAGCACGGCTGGAGCGATTCTGGTGTGTTCAATTTCGAAGGCGGCTGCTACGCCAAATGCATTCACCTCTCGCGCGAGAATGAGCCGCAGATCTGGAACGCCATCCGCTTCGGCACCGTGCTCGAAAACGTGGCCATCGACGCCGAAACGCGCTTGCTCGATTTCGATTCCGCAGCGCACACCGAGAATACCCGCGCCGCGTATCCTCTCTGGTACATCGATCGCGCCGTAATCCCCAGCGTCGCCGGACACCCCAGCAACATCATCCTGCTCACCGCCGACGCGTTCGGCGTGCTTCCGCCCATCTCCCGCCTGACACCGGAGCAGACCATGTATCACTTCTTGAGCGGTTACACGGCCAAGGTGGCCGGTACCGAGCGCGGCCTCGGCAGCGAGCCGGCTGCCACATTCAGCGCCTGCTTCGGCGCGCCGTTCCTGCCCCGTCCGGCGGCAATCTACGCTTCGATGCTCGGCGAGAAGATGCGCCGCCACAAAGTGAATTGCTGGCTGCTGAACACTGGCTGGGTCGGCGGATCTTACGGCGTCGGCGAACGAATGCGGCTGCCCTATACCCGCGCCATGCTTACGGCGGCGCTCGAAGGACAGCTCGACCACGTGCCTATGGAGCCGCATGGGTTCTTCAAAACCATGGTCCCTAAAGCATGCCCGCACGTGCCTCCCGATTTCCTGGACCCGCGCGGCATGTGGAGCGATAAAACCGCCTACGACCGCGCCGCCCTGGAACTCAGCGCGCTATTTGCCAGGAATTTCGAGAAGTTTTCCGATGTAAGTCCGGAGGTGCTGGAAGCCGGTCCGCTCGCCTTGGCTCGGGTCTAAGGCCGCCAACGCTAGATTTGCATGGTTTTGCCCGCGCTTCCAGGGTTATCCGGCGGCCACCGTCCGAAATTACACAACTCTTACAAAGGATAGGCGGTTTCCCTGTTAGCGTGAAGGTATGGCGCTCACCGTGTTCCCTGAAAAGCCGCGCAATATCGACCTGATTGAGTTTCCGGAGAAGCAAAAGCTGAACTGGCCGACCACCCTGGTGCTGGTTTTGCTGCACATTGGCGCCATTGCCGCGCTGTTTATGTTCAGTTGGGCCAACCTGGCCGTTCTGCTGTTCCTGCTCTGGTTCGCCACTGGGTTGGGCATCAGCATGGGCTACCACCGGCTGCATACCCACCGGTCGTACCAGGTGCCGCTGGCTTTGGAGTACCTGTTTGCGGTCTGCGGCGCAATGACCTTCGAAGGCGGACCGATTTTCTGGGTAGCCACGCATCGCATCCACCACCAGAAATCCGACCTGCCGGGCGACCCGCACTCGCCGCACGATGGCGGATGGTGGGCGCATGTCGGCTGGATCCTGATGGGCGAAGCCAAACACAACAATACCCGGCTGATGTCCAAGTATGCGCCCGACCTGGCGAAGCATCGCTTTTACGTCTGGCTAAACGACTACCACTGGCTGCCCAACGTGCTGCTGGCGGGGCTGTTGTTTGCTATCGGCGGTGTGTCGATGGTGTTGTGGGGCGTCTGTTTGCGGACCGTAGTCGGGTTGCACGCCACCTGGCTGGTGAACTCGGCCACGCACATGTGGGGATCGCGGCGGTTCGACACACGCGACGATTCACGCAATTCCTGGTGGGTGGCATTGATCACTTTCGGCGAGGGCTGGCACAATAATCACCACGCGCATCCGACTTCGGCGCGCCACGGCTTGGCCTGGTACGAGTTCGACATGTCCTGGATTCAAATCCAGATTCTGCGGTTCTTCGGCGTGGCCAAGAGCGTCAAGGTGGCGAAGGTCACCAGCGAATTAGCCCAGCGCGACGCAGCTTAGGCCTATCCTAGAGTAGGCCGCGACTTGCCGAGCCGCGGCTATTGGACTCGCGTCCAGGACTTATCCGGGTCGTAGCTGACCACCGTGGTTGACGTGGCCGCTACGGGATTGCCCAGGTCTTTCTCGTAGATCGCGCCATCCTGATTGACCATGAAGGTGTGAATGCCCGAGACGCCATAGTGCGCCGGCCATGCGACCAGACCGAATCCGCCGATCATGGAGTCTTTCACCACGAAGCTGTGCCGGCCTCCTGCCGCGTTCGGCCCTTGCGCCCGCAGTACACGGAAGTAATAGCCATGGTACGGCTTTGGCCTGGCCTCCGCTCCCTTCCCGGCTTCGACCGCCGCGTCCGCGAAAGCCTTGGGAACCAGAGGCTCGGCGCTGCCTCCCCAATAGAGCGTGTCGAGCTGCCCCTGGGCACCTGCAATTCGCTGCGCATATTCAAGCATTCCGTGTTTGTCGCGAACCTGCGCCGCATATTCCATCTGCGCCTGGACGTACCCGGCGCAAATCTCGATGGTATCCAACTCATTCGCGCCGACACGCCGCGCCCGCATCTCCACCGCCCCTAACGAGGCGTCGAAGTACCATTTATCCTTGCTGTGCGCGATGGGAATCGGAAAAGGCCAATCCTCCGAACCGATCGCAATAATCGTGACGCCTGAATTCAACGGATCGGGCTAGAGCAGATGCTTATTGCGGGCCACGCGCGCGAACTCGGCGCGCTCCTTCTTGTCCTGCTCCGCATCCCCGGAGGTGAGCACGGCCTTGCCGCCAGGGCCGAATAAGGCGGAAAGCGCCGCCACATCGTCCTTCTCGGTAGCGTCAATCAGCGCCTGTGCGGCCGCCTCGGCGGAATCGAAGGTCTTGGGCGCCTGCGCCAGAGCAATTGCCGGGAGCCCTATAATGAGGGATCCGAATGTGATGATAAGAGTTCTCACATCTATCTCCTAATGTCTTCCCCCGCCGCCACGGGACCCGCCCCCGCCGCCACGGGACCCGCCGCCGCCACCGCGGGACACGGCACCGCCTCCTCGGGACGCGGTGCTGCTACCGCGGGACACGGCACGGCTATTGGAAGGTGTCAAGGCAAAGTAGAAATGTCCTATTCTCTGCAAAGTAGAAATGTCCTGTTCGGCCGGGGCGGGGAGAGGGTGCATGTTATTCTGGCCATGCCGGTGAAGCGGAGACGGGCAATGCTGGCGAGCAACCCGATCAAGG
>DATKFU010000232.1:0-2527 GCA_035511215.1 Bryobacteraceae bacterium
GAAGTCATAGAGTTGTACTTATCCTCTCCAAGTGTTTCCAGTCAGGTCTTTCCGGTCCAGGTATTGGCGGCTCAAGTCTAGGTTTGCCGTTTCAAGCTGTCACGCCTCTTCAACTTTCACCTCCACATTGTAACCAAGCCAGGTGTTCTGCTCGGTCCAATGGAGAGTCCACTCCAGCTTGCCATTCTCCGTCCCGCCGGCAATCTCAGCGCTGAAGCCCGCGCTGCCCAGGCTGCGGCTCATCGCGGTTTGCGTTGTCTGCCAGCCATCCGAAGTCCACACCAGGTCAAACCGCCTTTCATCGATGATTCGCAGCGTTTCGCCCGCCGCGATTCTCTGAATCGGCCGCTTGAAGGTGTAGATTTCCAGGTCGCCGCGCACGCGTTTCCTGCCTTCCGGCTCACAATACCGCTCATAGACAGCGTCGATGCGGTCGAATACTTTGCCATCGACCGCCGAGCGCAGCAGCTTGAGGTACTCGGCATGTGCCCACACCAGCGGGACTGCCGATCCTCCAGGCATACCCAGCTTCAGGCTGGTGCCCGGCAGGTTCGGCTCATCCCACACCTGCTCGGGCATCATCTGGCCGGCAGTGGCGTAGCGCTCGTAGGTTCTTATCAGTTCTGTGATGTCCTTTCCCGCGGCGAGTTCGTAGTGCGCGCGTTCGCCGGTCAACAGCGGCCAGGGACGGCCCTGGCCCCATCCCTGGAAGGGGCCGCCGTCGGGCCGGTCGCCATAGCCGTCATAGTTGTAGCGCAGCCAGCCGGGCCCCTGGGGCAGGTCCCTCTTAAGCACGGCGTCCACCACTTTCAGCGAGTCCGCCATGAGCGGATCATCCGCGCGCCGCACACCGTAGCGCACCAGTTCAAGAAACCCGCCATCGATGATCTCCCGCGCCTCAAATTCGGTCTGTGTTCCCGGCGGACGGTTGTTGAGGTGGATGATCTCCCTCCCGCAGTCTTCGCACGCATACGCCTCGCCCTTTTCCGGCGGACGAACGCGCATGTAGTGGCGTTTCACTTCCGGCAGCAGAACGCCATCGTTGGTCACCGTCCAGTCTTCCAGGTGCCTTTCGATCCAGTCGGCGTATTCCTCCAGGAACACGGCCAGTTCGACCGAATCGTGGTCCCGCGCAATCTCCGCCGCGCAGATCAGGCCGCCGATCACCGCTGCCAGGGTAGATGGCGAGTAGCCGGCATTCTCTTCCCAGCGTTCCTGGTTGGTGATGGGCGCATGGCGCACCAGAAAGCCTGCCGCCCGCTCCACAAAAGGAAACATCTTCAGTTCGCCCAGAGCGTTCGCCTTCCACAAGCGCCAGGCCAGGATGACCGGAAACGCTACTTCGTCCAGTTGCAGGCCGCGCCAGTAAGGGGTTCCGTCGATCCAGAAGTTTTGCGCAAAGCCGCCGTCGGGCTGCTGCGTACAGGCCAGGTAGACAAGCGCACGGCGCGCCGTCTCCGCGCGCCCGCAGGCCAGCAGCGCGCCGGCCGTCTGCGCCATGTCGCGCGTCCACACCAGGTGGTAGCCGCCCAGGTCGTCGTCGCCCTTGGCCTGTCCCCAGGGAATCGAAGCGGACGCCACAAACGCGCCAGAATACGTCTTGTCCTCGTGCGCCAGCAGCACGTTGTGGCTTACGCCCATGAGCTTGCCGCCGTCGCATGCCTTGGCGGCCAGAAACATCGGATTCGCCGCGCGCTTCCACTGCGCAATGTAGCGTTCGCGGAGCTCGGCAAATGGAGTCGCCAGCGACCCCACCGTTTTCTGCGCCGCCGTATGATGGCCCGTGCCGATGCCGAACGCAACCGTAAACTCGAGCGCCTCGTCCGTGCCTATCCCGTCCAGGTCCAGCTCTCCCATCACCGCAATGTTGCCGTTCGTCGCCGAGCCAAACTCCCAATCCATGTGGAAGTTATCCATCAGGTCGCGCCATCCGTCGCTCACGCCCACAAATCCGCAGCTCACCCGCGAGAATCCGATCCCGGATTTACCGCAATGGGCCGCCATGGCCAGCGAATATTGGTTCTTCCACGCCATCAGCACCTTGCGGCCGGCAAGGTCCAACGCCCGCGCCGAGTTGCCCGCCCCGCCCCCATCCAAATGCGGCGCCAGCAGCGCATAAACCTTCAACCGCGGCAGCAGGTCGGCATCGCCCTCAATGCGCACATGGTTCAGAATCACTCCGTGGTGGGGATCGCAAATGATCTCCTTGGTGAGCCAATAGCGACCCTGCGGATCGCGATTCACATAGCGAACTCCCAGCGCCTCTTCATGGATGTACTCGAAGGTCGTGAGCAGGTCGCGCTTTTCCTCGTGGAAAAACGTCTCCCCGTCGGTGACCAGGAACTCCATGTCGCGGACCTGCGCCCGATCGATGGTGGGGTGGTAGACCTCGTTCAGAATTCCGTGCGAGCAAGTAAACCAGATCCGGCTCGACGCCGCGTACGCCGTCCCCACCCCATCCTTCACGCTCGAAGTCCACCGCGGTTCGCTGCCCGGGCTTCCAAACGCCTCGCCCTGCTGATCAAGC
>DATKFU010000233.1:0-28128 GCA_035511215.1 Bryobacteraceae bacterium
CATCCGCGATAGTCACGTTGACCACTGGAAAGTCCCGTTTATCCGCCTGGAAGTTCTTGGGCAGTGAGTGCCCCCTCTCACGACAAAACGCTTCGTAAGCGGCATTGGTCACCTCAGTCTTGTCGATGTAGAAAGCGGGCAAGGTCACGGGCAACTTGTCCTTTCCGAATAGAAACTGCCCGGCCGGCACCAGCACCATATCACCGCTGGGCATGCTCTTCGTCCGGGGAAATGGCGCCACCACTACCGGCGGCTGCGCAGGTTGAGACCGGTGACCCGGCGCCACGAGTAACTTCACCAGCACCGCGATGGCGATCAACAGCGCAATTCCAAGGACCACAGCCATCCATTTTTTCGCGGCGGGTTTCGCGCCGGCGGGAGTCTCCGCTGCCGGCGCGGCCACCGGTTGCGGTTCGAGCGTCGAGATGCGCGCAGGCGTCCCCAATGCTGTCAACATCCGCTCGATCTCTGCCGCCACAGCCTCGAAATTGGGCGGTCGCTGCGCGGCGTCCTTCGCCGTACAGCGCGCGATCAGATCGCAAACCGGCTGTGGCACACTGCCCCTGAGCGGAGCCAGGTCCAAGGGCTCGTTGAGAATCGAGTAGAAGATGCGCTCGATCGTATCGCCAGTGACGGGACGGACGCCCGCCAGCAATTCGAAGAAGAGGACGCCGAAAGCATAGATATCCACCGCGGGGCCGATGTCCTTGCCCACCACCTGCTCGGGCGCCATGTAATACGGCGTGCCCATTACATAGCCGGTGCGCGTCATGGAGAGGCCCTGCGTCTTGGCGATGCCGAAGTCCATCAGCTTGACGACGCCGCTGGCCGTGAGGTGTATGTTCTCCGGTTTGATATCGCGGTGCACAATGTCGAGGGAGTGGATGTATCCAAGGGCGCGCGCGACTTGCAGAGCGATGCGCAGCTTGGCGGGCAGGTCTCCGAGGTGGCCCTCCCGGATGGCATGGCGGAGGTCTTCTCCGCGCAGAAACTCCATCACCATGTAAGGGCGCCGCCGCTCGTCTTCCCCGAAGTCGTAAATGCTGATGACGTTGTCGTGTTCGATATTGCCAGCCAACCGGGCTTCCTGCAGGAAACGCGCCATGGCGTCGGCGTCGGCGCATCCCGCTTCGGTGAGAATCTTGATGGCGACGGTGCGGCCGATGACGGTGTCGCGCGCACGGTAGACTTCCGACATCCCACCGCCCAAATACACTTCGAGCTCGTATTTTCCGATGCGAGCGGGAAGTTGCAGAGCCAGCGGCCGTCTCCTTCTTTAGGTTGAGGGTAACGTTGAGGGTAACATGGAGCCCTCCTGTACAATTGGTGTCAGAGCGTGGAGGTTTATTTCATTTGCCGCGAAGCGTGATAGCCGCCGGAACAGATGCCATCCGGAAAGCGTGCGAGGTTCTGGCGGCCGCGGAAACGGGCAAGATGCAAGGCGCGGCTCCGGAGTCCGGCGCCCAATGGGGCGGGGACCGTATGTTGTTGTCGGCGGACGGCGGTACGGTACACTTTATCGCGGGCAGCACGCTTTACAGGCAGGACGAAGCAGGGTTTCTGCTGGCGGAATTCCCGGCCGGAGGCGCACCACCCGGGCGGGCTTCCTGGCGGCGGGGCCTGTCGCCGTATGAGATGCCTTTTTGCATGGGGCTGGCCGGGGAACTGCCGCTGGCTTGGCCGGGCGTCGTGTGCGCCTGCGCATACCTGGAACGGTTCAGCCATTTCTACGGGAACTATCGGACGCGCATCGAACCGGCGGCGCGAGAACTGCGCTTCGTGGCAGAGGGGCTGCTGCTTCTGCAGCGTTGGCCGGCGCTGTTCGGAGCGGTGATGGAGGCGATGGGCGAGCAGGCGCGCGGGAGCCTTCCCAGAGGATTGGCCGCGGCCGATCTAGGCGCTTTCCTGGGCAGGCTGCTGATAGGTGCGCAATACAGGCGGACCACGTTGGCGCGGGTTCCGGAATGTTTGCGATCCTTGCTGGCGGAAGAGTGCCTGCGGATTCCCCACCATGGCAGGATGATCGAGAACCTGGGGCGGTTCTCGGAATCGGTAGCGCCCAGGATTGAACAACTCCGCGCGGCGTTGTGATCCCACATGCTAGAGTGCGTGGCGCAGACGATCGGCTTATGTCGTCTGCCAGCGCTCGCGAAGGCGGCAGACCACGAAAGACGATGGTCTGCCCCACCAAAGTGTACAATATTGGGGCTAAGTCCAGGGACCCGACAGGGGCGCCGGCGGCTGCGCGATGGACTGGAACCGCAGCAACCGGACGGCGTCCTGGTTCTTGATCGAGACCAGGGGCATGCAGCCCCGCTCCAAAACCCAATCGGCCTCCGCCTCGGTCATGAGCACCTCCGCACAGGGCTTGAGCTGCTGTTCCCCATCCGATTCGTACACGTGCAGAGGCAGTCCCGAAATCAGCGTCTGCGTTCCCGGCCGCAAATCCCATCCGTCCCTGCTGAACGCCCGGCCCAGAAGGTACGCGCACGCGAAGGCCGGATTGCCCCAAAGGTACTCGTGGTGATCGGGCGTGCCCGGCATTTCCTCGAAGGCGAAGCTCTCGATCGTGCTCGTTTTCTCGCCATAAGGCAGGCGCAGCAGGAAGCGCGGGAGCGCCAGTCCGATTGAAGAAGCCTCGGGCGAGCCTCGCAAAGCCTGCCAGAGGCGCTCGGCCGCCGGGGCATCCGCATCGTCCGGATCGGCTTCCGCTACCAAGGCCGCGCCGGCCGCGCGCACGATACCAGCGAGGCCGGTGAGCAGCCGGATATCGCTCGCGTTTCGCGAGAAGGTGAAATTGGCGGCGACCAATGCCCAGGGTTCTCCGCCGGGCGTTCCGGCAGCCTCGTCGACCAGAATGCGGCGCAGCTCGCGCAGGCTGCCCGGCACATCAGCCTTGGAAATATCCAGCGCGTAGACCTTCAGGTGCGGCCCGGTTTCGAGGCCTCGCACCAGCCAGTCCAGGGCACGCCAGGCCGCTTCCAGGGCCTGGAAGTCCGAGTGATGCAAAAGAGCGCGCATCACCTTGCCAGCTTCCGCGGACACCTCAGCGTTCCTGGCGGCGAGGCGCGCATCCTCGCGCGGCGCGGTGTGGGGCGCGACCGCCCGCTCGATAAACTCCCGCAATGCGTCGGGTTGCCGCGGCGGCTGGGCTTCGGTGGTCTCGAGGATGCTGTCGAGCAGGCTGCCACCGGTCAGCGCCGGCAGATCAGGTGCCTGTGGTGGCGCGGGCGCCGGAGCCGCGGCCGTAGCCGGCGGAGCTTGGGTGGCAAGCAGATGCCGCACCGCACGGAACTTCTCGAACACGTCCTGCCGATAGATGTTATCCGGGTGAAAATCGTCGAGTTCCCGGAACCGCAACACCATGCCGCGGCCATGCGGGCCCAACTCCAGTTCCGGGCGCATGCGGGCCAGCACCTCGTCGAAAATGTCGCGATCGATCAGGTAAGGCCGCAGGCGGCTCGGCGGCGGCTCACCGCGATTGGTACGTCCGCTGAAATCGCCCAGCACCAGGATGCGGAAGGGATGGTCCGAGCGCGGCTCAAGCGGGTGCGCTTGGGGCTCGGCCTCGGTGTCCATGTCCAGAACCACGGAAGCATAAGAGGACTTGGGCATGATTACGGCTTAGCCACCTCCGCCACGCAGGCCAGACGGGAAAAGAAGCCCTTTTGGAAAACCGGGGGTCCCGTCATATCCAATTGCAACCGCACGGTCACCGGTTTCCCATTGACCATCGAAGGAGCGCCAGCTTTGCCCTGACGTATGATCCAGTCGTACTCCCCCGCGCCGCCGGCCGCCGGACTCTTGTCAGCGTCGCCAAACATACGGAAAATTGCCCAAGTCCCGGCTTGCGTCTCGAACGTTACACCGTCCGCCCCATAAGTTCCCTTGGCTTCGTGTGTTCCACCGGCTTGCCAGGTAAACTGCTTCGCCGCGGGAGTGCCACCAGTATAATCCAGCTTCTGTGTGTCGATATCGAGGCCGATTCTCTGGACGGTCTCGGTCGGCACGGGCTTGAGCGTATAGGTGAAGTGCGGATCGGGGCCGCCCGCGTAGAGGAAATCGGAAAATGCCGCCGCCTGGTTGAAGAAATCGACGAAGCGCTGGCTGAGCGTGACGTTGGCGCCCGGCACGGGCACGTATTGGTTACTCTGTTTCGCCAGGAACTTTTTCAGGTTATCTTCATAGAATTTCCACAGCGCGCCGTCGGGCTTCTTTAGAATGGAGTTAACTTCATCCACTGAGGCATCCTGCTTGCTCGCCGGGTTAAAAGGATACTTACTCAGCACCGCGCGGAACTGTCCGCACAGTCCTTTGCCGCCCGCGTTCAACTCATCCGCGCCCACTCCACGCAGCTTTACTTCCACGTTGGTGATAGGTTCGAGCAACAGGTTCTGTACCAGCCTCTCCGGATCCGGATTGAAATTCTGCGTGGCGAGCTGATTGGTGGTGTTCTTGGCGTCCCTGGCATCGCTGATAGCCTGGTTGGCGGCGGGGCTATCGGTACCTGCCGGGGAAGTGGCCACCGCATCCACATCGGTTTGCAGCTTAATGAGTGCGCCGACGTAGCCGTTGTTTTGGGGATTGGTGTAGCGGTCGTTTCCGGGCGGCTCCAGGTATAGCACCGGTTGCAGCGCTTTCGCAATCTCGGGGTCGTCCCAAGGAATATTCTGCGAAGCCAGCGCAAACAGGGCCAATAGCGGAGACTGGCCTCCCGAGAGCATGGTCAGTTTGTCCGCGGCGTCTTTGAGGTCCTTGTACTTGACCAGGGCGGCGCTTCGCAAGTAAGTGCGCCATTCCTTGATGTACTCCGCCTCATAAAGGCTAAGCAGCGGCCTGATTAGTTCGTGAGGATCCGCATTGACCGCACCCTGGTCCCCCAGTACCCACTGTTCTCCGTGGACATACCGGCTTGGATTCCGGATGGCGTCGCTCATGAATTTCCATCCGTCTTTTGTAAAGGGCCCGGCAACATCGTAGCCATCCACCACATAGTCCTTCGAACCACCAATCTGGCGGTTGAAGTTAACGGTAGCTTTGGGCGCGCCCGCCTTCATCGCCTTGTAGATTCGTTCCTGGTCTCCGAACTGTTTGAGATAGTTTCGGGCCTTGGCCACGGCCGTCTGATCGTTCGCGGCGGTGTACGGGCTCCCGAGCTTAAGCTCGTCGCTATAGAAATCGAACTGCTTTTGCGCCAGTTGCAGGCGCTCCGGATCCACGGTGGCGTTGGCGCTCCAGGTCTTCATCAGCACCGGCGAGAGGAACTCGCGGGTGCTCTTGTCGTGGTTCGCGGTGGTAATCAGGTAGGCTTTGAGCGCGTCGTACGCCTGGTCGTAGGCAGGCGTCGCCGGACCGGGCGCCTGGGGAAGGCCGCTCAGGAAAGCCGCCAATGCATTCTGCGTCTGGCCGAAAAGCAGGGCCTTGAACCGGGTGAAGTAAAGCCGGCGCACATCGGGATATAGATCGCTGCCGACGTATAGGCCCCATCGATAGCGCAGCGGCGCGCCCTCCCGGTCGTAGGCCGTCAAAGTCTCCAGCGATTGCCGCAGGGCCTCCAGGCTGCGTAACGAATCGACGGAGGCCAGATTCGCCGCGGCGGGCGGCAGGATGGTTCCCTGCAGCGCCGTGTGGACTTGTCCCTCCAGCCCGCGATTTAGAAAGAACGAGACCGTGAACCCGATGCAGAAGACCAGACAGAGTACCGCGGCGAAGACCAGCAGAACGCGCCGCAGCAGATCGGTCTTGGCGCTCGAACCGCTCGCGCCCATGGCTACGCGGTCGGCCAAAAGCACTTGGTCGAAAAAGTGCGTGAGAAACAGCCACTGAGGCACTTTGCGGGATACGGCCACCCGTTGCAGCGGCGCGGCGGCTGCAGCCTGGCCGGCGACAGGCGTGCGGAACATGGCGGTAGCTTCGCGAGCATCCTGTCTGGCTTGCGGTTCCGGCGCGCGAGCATCGGATCCTTGGGCGGCTTCCTGGACGATCACCGGGCGCACCCCGGAAAAATAGAATCCGCGCAAGAACGGGCCAACGGTCAACTGGCTGGGCCGGCAGAGATCCACCAGAAGCTGCACCAGCGACCCGCGCAGCTTCTTGAATTCACGGGGGAACTCATAAGCGCCAGGCAGCTTGGCGGCGTCGTTCTCGCGCGCCAGCAGCTCCGGACGGGCGTCGCATAACACCCGGAAAATCCGGTCGAAAACGCCGCCTAGGCGGGTGCTTTGTTCTTCGGCCCAGACTCCCGAAGCCGGCCCCGGAATTGGCAGCGTCACTCCCAGCGGCTGCACAGCTTCCTCGTTGCTCAGGTTGCGCACGAAGTCGGCGAAAAACGACAGCCGGTCCACTTTCGTGAAGAGCACGTAGACCGGCAACTGTATGCCGAACGTTTGGGCGATCTCGCCGAGCCGTGCCCGCAGGTTGCGCGCAGTGGAGGCCATGGCTTGTCCCCCCGCGGTGATGCGCTCGATCTCCACACAGACCAGAGCGGCGCGCGGCGCTTGCCCGCCGCTTCCGACCACCACGCCCAGTTGGCGCGGCTGCAGGTGTTTCGCCAGGCTCGCGCGGGCCTGGTCGTCGTCCAGCAACTTACCGCCGGCTTCCACAAAAATGGTTTGGCGCGAATACCAAAGGTTGGCGCTGCGCGTGGACGTGATATTGCCGTCCCGATAAACCTGGCCGGCCAACAATTCCGGTTCCAGTCCGGAATTCACCATGGTGCTGGTCTTGGTGCTGGAAGCTTCTCCGAGAAGCAGGATGGCCGGCAGATTCCCGATGCGCGCGCCCTTCGCAAGCTGCGCCGCCGATAGTTTCCTCTCGGCATCGCGGATCAACAGGGCAATTTCCTCGCCGCCGGAGGGCGCTTCTTCGGTTACCGCCGCGGCGCGCTGTTCCTTTTTTTGTTTGTCCTGGATGTACCAGATCACTACGGCCGCGGCCACGATCCCGATCAGCCACAGCGCGCCGCGCAAAATCCACAGCTTAGCCCCGCCGAGTCCTAATAGATTCCCGGTGAAAAAAGTCAGGAGCAGATAGGCAAGCAATATGGGCGCGACGATGAGAACAACCTTGCGCATCGCTCAATTCTCCATGCGGACCCGTTGCGTCCACTTACGTGCCACCTACGTGCCACCTACTATGACACGATCGCCTGAAGGCCGGAAGCCCCGGATCCGAGCACCAATTTGTAGACTACGAATAACAGCACGGCCAAAACGAAACAGGCTACCGAAGCGAACAGCAAGCGCCGGGACCAGGGATCCCCAGTCTTCTTCACCTGCTCGGCGGGCGGCTTCCAAGCCGGCGACAGTCCCGCGAAATCGCCCCGGATGCGTTGGATCTTGCGGGCCGTGGCGCTCATGATGGACTGCAGTTCCCCGCGGTTGCCTATACTGTAGCGGCCGCCGTATCCCAGCAACAGACACAGATAATGCACTTCCAGCACGTCCGCCAAGTCTTCGGAATCGCCGCGGTCCAACAGTTCCTGCAAGTTCTGAAAGAAGACCTCGCCTGCCATGTGGGTCCCGAACAACTCCTCCTGCAAGGGCTGGCGCGGCCAGTTCGCGAATAACGGGCTCTGCAGGTTCAGGATGGTCTCATCCAGGAAACCGACCACCGCCAGGGTTGCCTTGCGGATATCTTCGGTCGAATACCCGGCGCGGTTGCGGGCCTCCTGCGCGGCGGTTTTGACGGCTTCGCGTATGTGATGGCGGAAAGATTCCGCATCGGACACCGCCTGGCGATTGGAGCGCAGGCGCTCGATGGCGGTAAACAGCTCCTGGAAAATCAGGGCCAGATTCTCGGGCCGGTAGGGCGCCGGTTGTGCGCCAGCCGCTTGTGTCATAGCTTTGCAATCCTTACGCTTCCAAGATCACCAACAACTCCACCTCCGGATCGGGCAAGTCGCCGGGGATATAGATTCCCACTCGCCGGGTCTGCACAATGTGGTCCCAAAAAGGACCAAAACGATTAATGCCGAAGTATTGCATTTCGAGCTTGACGGGTATGGCGGACGGAGGCACGGGCTGATGCGTGAGGGTCAGTCCGGCTATGGCCCGCTTGACCAGTTCGCCGACGAACTTTGCGGAGCAGACCTTCGCCAGCTGAGTGGTCCGGGTGATGACCTCGGCTTCGCCCAGGTTTGAGCGGATGCCCAAAAACCAGCGGGCGCGCCCCAGGCAGCGGGTGTCGCCAATGTCGCCTTCATAGAAATAATCGCTCATCTTTTCGAGCGGTATGGCGACGCAGTTGGTGGGCACCATGGTTTCCAGGTGCGCGCGGATGTGGCGGTCGAGGGCCTCGAAACATTCGCTGAGGTGTTCGTGATCGTAGAGCGGCAGCGTGCGCGGGTGCGAATCGAGCGCGAACGTGCACAAGGCTCCAGCCAGGCGCGAAAGATCCACGTACAGTTCTTCCGGATGGCTGCGCTTGGAAATCCAGAGATGGCGCAGCGGCGCCAGCGCGGAATTGACGGCATGCTGGAGCCAGAAATTGGCAATGTCGCGCGGGGAAAAATCGCCCTGGGATGCCGGTGCTCCGCCGATCGAAGAACTCTTCTGCTCCAAAATCTCCACCAGCCGGCCTAGCAGCAACATGAGCCGCTCGCTGGCGCTGATCTGCAGGCACGGTGGAATAAAGCCGGGATCGAAGACGATGTGTCCGGTGCCGTCGCGCATCACGCTGGCCACCGGCAGCGAGACCAGGCCGTCGGCCGGTTCCGGATCGAGCAGCCAGCGGATGTTCTTGCGGCCGATCTGTACGGGCCGTTCGTCCGTGCCGGTGGTTTCATCGCGCACGCTGCGGGTTTCGGCGTGAAATCTGGCATTGTCGGCGGCGCCTGATAGCACGGTATTCAAACCTTGAGGCTTGCGTGCGGGCACGGCCAGCGCGACCGTGAGGCGGTCACGCGTAGGCGGAAACAACCCGGCCACAGGCCGCGGCGGTGGGAGAGCGTCGCAATCGGGCATGAGAAACGGCATGCCATCCGGAAAAACGCCGCGCGCATGCACCAGGGCGAGTGTTCCGTTCCGGAGGGCTTCCTCGTCGAGGCCGCATCCCAGCAATCCGTAGGGCTCAGGGCGGAGAGACGAAATGGCGAATTGGATGGAGTCTTCGAAATAGCGGCTCTGGGCCTGAAAATGATGCGGACCCAGGTACATGCCCTCCGACCAGACCACTCTGGAAAGAAACTTCATAAGCGGGCCACTAGCCCCGAATACTGTATCATAAGCGCGATTCGATTCCAGCGGTATTGAATTGTCCGGGCACGGGTGACATTATGGTTTTGGCGCCAACCACGCGCTGCCAGGCAAGGGAATGGATATGATTTTCCACGACAGATACGAACTGCTGGCCCTGCGCGGCGGCGACCGGGAAATCGCCCTGCCGGGCAGGGAAATCTCTTCGGGACGCGACGTGCTCGTGCATCTGCTTTCGGATGGCTATACTCCGGAGAACCGGGAATTGCTGGCAAACATCGACAAGCTCCCCGCTGAATACCAGCGGCGCGTGTTGGACATAGGCGATCACGAAGGCATTCCCTACGTGGTCACGGATGTTTTGCCGCCGAACCTGAAGCTGCGGGAGTGGCTGGCGGCGGCAAAGTCCGCAGTACCTTCGCCCGTCGCTTCTCCCAAGACCAGCGAAAGGCCTTCGCGGAGTGGGGAATGGAAAATCCCGGCCATAATCGAAGCACCCTCGAAGAGCGCCGCAGAGCCAGGCGCCGCGTCGCAGGACCCCGGCGAGTTCACGCGGCTCTTCCCGCCGGTGAAGGCGCCCGCGGAGCAACCCCAGCGTGCGCCGCAGTCGCAGGACGACTTCCCCAAGGCCTCGATGGTGGCGCCCAAACCGGACCGGAAAGCGCCGCCAGCGCCTGCCGCACAGGAGCCTGGGGAGTTCACGCGCATGCTGCACTTGGCGGCGGCCCAGCCGGCCACGGCGACGCCGGAGGCTCAAGCGCCAGCACCCGTCGAGCCGGAGCCAGGAGAGTTCACCCGTATTTTGCACGCAGCTGCGCGACCGCCAGCCTCCATGCCAACGGCTGCCACACCGCCGCCCCAGCCCGCTGAGATCGGTGCGGCCCCTGCCCGGCAGGAGCTTGGCGAGTTCACGCGCTTGTTTCAGGCCCCAGCACCATCTGCGCCGGTTGCTCCGCCGCCACCCGCACCCGCGCGTCCGCAGTCGCCTGCGGCACCCGGCGATTTTACGCGGATGATGCAATCGCCTCTGGCCGCTGCGCCGGCAGGCCCGCCACCCTCTGTTGCCGCTAGAGCGGCCGCTCCGCCCGCTCAGAGCGCCAGTGAGTTTACCCGGATCATGCAGGCGGGCCGGCAAACGGAAGCGCCGCCTCGCCAAGTCCCGCTGCCAGGTCCCGCGGCGGCCCCGTCTCCGCCTGTCCGGTCATTCCAAGCGGAAGGCGAATTCACCCGGATATTCGCAACGGAGCCGGCGTCTTCAGAAAACCTTGTGGCACCCGCGGCGCCACAGGGGCCCTTGCCGCAAGGCGGCGTGGCCACGGGTGCCTTTTCCAGGCGCTCGGCGCCCACGCAGCCGCAGGCCGGTGCGGGGCCCAGTGAATTCACTCAGATGTTCGCCGCGCCCACACCCGCGCCCGCCGCCAAGGCACCTGCGCCAAAGCCCGCGCCGCCGGCCCAGAAGGCGGATAAGTCGTATCTGCCGCTGGTCCTGATTCTGGCTGGCCTGTTTGTGCTGGTGGTGATCGTTATCCTGGTCTTCGCACTGACGCGCTGATCCAAAACTTAGCCCGCCTGCGGGAGTACAATAATCAACTCCATTTGCGGGTTCGGGAAGTCGCCCGGCACATAGGCCGCCAGATTGCGTGCACGCACCACCGCTTCCCAGGAGCCGCCGCTGCGGCCCAAGCTGAAGTATTGATAGTTCAGCTTGATGGGAACGGCGGCCGGGGGAGTCAGCACATGCGTCAGGGGGACTCCGGGCAGCGCCCTTTGCAGCAGGTGTTCGACGGCATCGAGCGAGCAAACCTTGATCAACTGGGGCGCTTTGCCGATCAGGTCGGCATGGCTCATATCCGCGCCGACCGCCAAATACAGGCGCGTCTGCTGCAGGTACTTCTCGTCGTCGATGGACGTTGCGTAGATAGAAGGCTGCACGCGCTTCAGCGGCAGGGACACACAGTTGCTCGGTACGACTGTCTCCAGCAATAGTCTGAGCTTCTCATCCAGATCGGTGAAACAGGCGCCCAGATTGTCGTGATCGTAAGGCGGCAGATCGCGCGGATGGATCTTCACTGAAAAAGTGCTCAGGGATCCCGCCAGCGACAGCATAGCCGAATATAAAGGCTCCGGATGTCCCTTGCGTGTTTCGAAGAGGTGCCGGAACACGGGCAAGGCGGCGTTGACCGTGTACAAGAGCCAGAAACGCGGGATATCGGCGGATGTAAAATCGGCCAGGCTCTGGTTCTTCTGGCGGCGGGCGCCCGCCAGTTCGCTGCTTTTGGCTGAGAGGATTTCAACTAGGCGCCGGGCGATGGAGACCAGGTAATCGCTGGCCTCGAAATCGAGCAGCGGCGCTACGAAGCGGGGGTCCAATTGAAACAGGCCCGCGGCGGTTTTGCGAACGCGCGCCACGCGCAAGGTGGAACTGCCTTCGCGGTCCTCCGCCTCGACGGCCAACCGCAGGTTCTTGCGCGCCACCAACACCGGTTTTTCCGACTGTCCGGTATTTTCGTCGCGGATCATCTCGACCTCGGCCCGATAGCGTGTTTCGGCGTCCCGCCGCGCGCTGGCGACGTTGAAGCCGCGCTCCCGGTAATTCGGAATGGCGAGGTACACGTCCAGACTCTCCACTTCGGCGTCGAAGTGGTCGGCGAGCGGCTTGGCGGGCGGCGCTGGATCGGAGTCCGGGATATCGAATAGCAACCCATCGGGGAAGATGCCCGCGGCTTCCGAGACGACCAGGGTGCCTGCGGCCAGCGCCGCCTGGTCGATGCGCAGATGCCGGAAACCCCAGGGGCGGAACTCGAGCGCCTGCAAATCGAACTGCAGGGTTTCCTCGAGAAACCGGTCCTGGCTCTGCAGGTGTTGGGGGTTCAGGAAGGTCCCCTTGGTCCAGATAACGGGCTCCAGCCGGTGCATCGGAATCCAAGGTAGCAGAAAAGTAGCAGAATCGGTATCACGGATGCCACCCTCGAAACAGGCTTCGCGGGAACTGCGCGCGGCATGGCACACTAGCTGCATGAAGCCTCTCACCGCGGCGGACGCGCAGCGTTTGCGCGAGTTTTTCCGGGAAGCCAGGTACACGCACGAAGAATTCGAGAGCCGGCGGCTGCTGCTCGAGCTTCCATCGCGCGCCTCCGGGAATCTCCCTTGGCTGCTGGATCGCGCGCGGGAGCCTTCCTTCGCGAACTTACTTCTGCGCTGGTTTTTTCTGGGCGTCCCGGCCGCAAGTGAGTCTGTGGCCGGCCTGGTGCCGCCAGACGTCCTGGCGCTCCTGCTGGAATGCGGGATGTTGATCCGCGACGGCGGAGAACTATCGCCTACAGTGATGTTGACGCCCTGCGACCAATACTTTTTTGCCGCCGATACCATCGCGCGTCTGGAATCGCATCCCGCCGATCTGGTGATCTGGCCGAACCCCACCACCCGCCTGCTGCACCGATTCACGATCCGCCATCCTTCCCGCGCCACTTTGGACCTGGGCGCGGGTTGCGGCATCCAGGCCGTTTTCACCGCCGATCACAGCGCGCAAGTGACCGCCACCGACTTGAACCCGCGGGCCGCTGGGTTCACCCGCTTCAATGCGTGGCTGAACGGGGCGTCGAATATCGAGTGTCTTACCGGCGACACGTTCGCGCCGGTACGGAATCGCACGTTCGACCTGATCGTGGCGAACCCGCCGTTCTTCGTCACTCCCTCCGGGGACCAACTTTACTGCGAGAACGGGATGGAGCTGGACGACTACTGCCGCCGGATCGTGCGCGAGGCGCCGGCGCATCTGAATGAAGGCGGCTACCTGCAAATGGTTTGCGAATGGGTTCAAATACGCGGGCAGTCCTGGCGAGACCGTGTCGTCGAATGGCTGGAGGGGACCGGCTGCGACTGCTGGATTGCCCGCAGTTACGCTCGTGAGGCGGGGGCATACGCGCAGGAACGCATCCGGCAAATCGCGCCGGCGTGTGCCGCGCCGGAGACCTCTGCGCGCTGGATGGATTATTATCGCGAGCGCGGCGTCGAGGAGATCCACGGTGGCATTCTGGCGATGCGGCGTCGGACCGGGCACAACTGGGTGCGCATTGAAGACATGCCCGTGGACCCCAATCAGCCATTCGGAGAGGCCGTTTCGCAAGCGTTTGTCTGTATCGATTTCCTGGAACGGCACTGCTCGGATGAGGAGCTGCTGAAAGCGCGCCTCAGGCTTTCACCGGAGGCGCAGCTCGATCGACAATCACGGCAGTCGGACGGCCGATGGCACACCGTGGGCATGAGCCTGCGCTTTAACGGCGGCATCCCCGCTTCCATGCGTCTGGACCCGGCGGTCGCGGAATTCCTGGCTGGGCTAGACGGGAGCCGAACCCTGGGCGAGTTGGTCGAGGACCTGGCGCAACGGGTACAGGTAGATTCCGGGGTGGTTCAACCGGAGTGCCTCGCGGTGGTGCGCAAGCTGATCGAGCGCCGTTTCGTGCTGCCTTAGGCGGTGGCGCCGACAGTTATGAGACGCCCACTTGACGAAAGCGCAATAGAGCAATATATTGATTTAGCAAGAATTTTTCGCATGGAGGGCGCATGGCAAGAGAAAGCACGCAACATAAGCTGGACCGGGTGCGGTCACCCCGGGTACAAATTACGTACGACGTCGAAGTGGGCGGCGCGATTGAGCTGAAGGAGCTCCCTTTCGTCGTGGGTGTTCTGGGCGACCTCACGGGACAGCCTGAGCAGCCTCTTGCGAAGCTGAAAGAACGCAAATTCGTGGAAGTCAATCCGGACAATTTCGACAGCGTACTGGAAGGAATGAAGCCGCATTTGTCCTATTCCGTGGAGAATAAGCTCAGCGAAGAAACGGACGCGCCGAACTTAAAAATCGATCTGCATTTCAAGAGCATGGACGATTTCGAGCCGGAAAACGTGGCGAAGCAGGTGAAGCCGCTCAAGGAATTGCTGGACTTGCGCACGCGGCTGGCGGACCTGCGCGGCAGTTTACAGGGCAATGACAAGCTGGAGGAGTTGCTGCTGGAAGCGGTCGGCAACACCGAAAAGCTGGCGAAGATAAAGGGTGAGATGGGTAAGGGGGAGGCATCCAATGGCTGAGCCGCAGAGCGCGCCGGCATCGCTGGCCACAACCGAGCAGATCCAGGAAAAAGGCCTGCTGGACCAGATCGTAGAAGAAGGGCGCTTTGGCGCCGAACCGGCCGCCAAAGAGCGCGGCAAGAATCTGATCAAGGAATTCGTGGCGCAGGTGGTGGACGGGTCCATGACCATCGCCCGCGACGCGGAGATGATGATCAACGCGCGCATCGCGCAAATCGATCACCTGATCTCGCTGCAGTTGAATGAGGTGATGCACCATCCCACGTTCCAGAAGCTCGAGGGCACCTGGCGCGGTGTGAAGTATCTGATGGACCAGAGCGAAACCGGGGTGATGCTGAAGATCAAGGTCCTGAACGTCAGCAAGAAAGAACTGCTGAAGGATCTGCAGCGCGCTCCCGAGTTCGACCAGAGCGCGCTGTTCAAGAAAGTCTATGAGGAGGAATATGGCGTCTTCGGCGGATCGCCGTTTGGCGCCCTGGTTGGCGACTACGAGTTCGGCAAGCATCCCGAAGATATCGAGCTGCTGGAGAAAATATCCAACGTCGCCGCGTCCGCGCATGCGCCGTTCGTGGCTGGAGCTTCCTACGATCTGTTCAACCTGACCAGCTACACCCAGTTGGACGCGCCGCGCGATCTGGCCAAGATCTTCGACACGACGGAGTACGCCAAGTGGAAGAGCTTCCGCCAGAGTGAAGATTCCCGGTACGTAGCGCTGACCTTGCCGCGCACGCTGGCCCGGCTGCCCTACGGCAAGGACACCAAGCCGGTGGAAGCTTTCAACTATGAAGAGCATGTGGACGGCAGCGACCACTCCAAATACCTGTGGATGAATGCGGCTTTTGCGCTGGCCAGCCGGATGACCAATTCGTTTTCGCAATACGGTATGTGCGTGGCGATGCGCGGCGTGGAAGGCGGCGGCCTGGTGACCGGCCTTCCGGTGCACAACTTCTACACCGACGAAGGCGACGTGGCCATGAAGTGCCCGACCGAAGTGCCCATCACGGACCGTCGCGAGAAGGAGTTGGCGGACCTGGGTTTCGCGCCCCTGGTGCACTGCAAGGGAACCGACTACGCCGCGTTTTTCAGCGTGCAAACCGCCCAGAAACCGAAGCTCTACGACACCGATTCGGCCAACGCCAATGCGCGGCTTTCGGCCCAACTGCCCTACCTCATGGCCGTGTCCCGTTTCGCGCATTATCTGAAGGCCATGATGCGCGACAAGATCGGCAGCTTCATGTCGCGCGCGGACGCGGAGATATTTCTCAACCGCTGGATCACCAAGTACGTCGTACCCGACGACACGGCTTCACCGTCCATGAAGGCGCGGTGCCCGCTACGCGAGGCGCGCATCGACGTCTCGGAAGTGCCCGGAAAGCCGGGTGTCTACCGCGCCGTCGCGTTCCTGCGTCCGCACTTCCAACTCGATGAGTTGAGCGTTTCGCTGCGGCTGGTAGCCGAGTTGCCCGCGCCGGCGAAGTAAGCGGCGGCTGGTACCGGACGGCTGGTACCGGACGGATGTAACAGTTTCAGTTTCAACGTCACCTAGAGTGAAAGGAGTAACACGTGGCTGTAAATGCGTATCTGTATATCGACGGAATAGAGGGGCCTAGCACCAGCAAGGCGAAGCACATCGACGTGCTGTCGTTTAGCTGGGGTGTCAGCCAGACCGCGGTCTATGGCACCGGGGCGTCCGGCAAGGAATCCAAGGCGGGGCGGGCGGATTTTTCCAACCTGACGATCATGAAGGTTCTGGACAAGACCTCGCCACTGCTGTGCGATCACTGCGCAACCGGCAATATCCTGGCGAAAGTGTACCTGGTTTACGACAAACCGGTGGGCGACAAGCAGGAGGACTATTTCCGCATCTGGGTAAAGGACGCGCTCATTACGTCCGTACAGTTGTCGGGCAGCAACGAGAACCCCACGGAGTCGGTGAGCTTCGCGTTCCAGGGCGTGGAGGTCGCTTACAAGCCGGAAAAGGATGACGGCACGCTGGATGCGGCCATCCCCAAGGGTTATGATCTCACGCTGTTGACCGCGGATTTCGCCGCGGATTCGGGACTCTAGCGTGCCGTCGCTCGACGGGACTCTAGCAGATCGCCTGGCATGACGGCGAAACAACTTTTCGACGCCGGGAAGGTGCGCGACGCGGAGGGCGCCTTGGCCGCGCGCCTCCGCGAGCATCCGACCGATATCGAAAGCCGCACTTTTCTATTCGAGCTGCTTTGCTTCTCCGGACAGTATGACCGGGCGGAGAAGCAGTTGAGCATTTTGTCGCAAGGCGGCAAGGAGGCGGCAATGGGCGCCGTACTCTATTATTCGGCCCTGCACGCGGAAAAGACGCGGCACGAGATTTTCCGTAAGGAAGAATTTCCCAGCTTGCCGGCGGCTGCGTCGCCGCCCGGAAAGCTGAACGGGAAGCCCTTCCAGTCTTTCCAGGACGCCGACCCGTCCATCGGGGCGAGGCTGGAGGTATTTGCCGCCGGGGCGTATCTCTGGATTCCTTTCCAGCACATCGCCTCCTTGCAGATGCAGCCGCCGCGGCGCCTGCGGGACACGCTTTGGTCGCCGGCATTCGTTCTGACCGGGCCGTCCTTTCAAGGCACGGATATTGGCGAAGTGCTGATTCCCGCCGTATATCCCTTCTCGTGGAAATCCGAGGACGAGCCGGTGTGGCTGGGGCGAACGACCGAATGGGTTGCCGACGACGGGGGCCGCGAGTATCCCGTGGGCCAGAAGATGTTCCTGGTGGACGACGAAGAAGTGCCGCTGCTCGAGATCCGGTCGCTGGAGTTCGCTTCCGATGCCTCTTCGTGAAGACATCCTGAATCCGATCGCCGGCGACAGTCCCAGCGGCTTGGATCTGCGCTATTCTCCGCTCTACGACAGACTCAAGGAGGCGCGCCGCGAGGACGACGAGTTGGCCCAGGGCGCCTGGCAGCATGAGCGCAAAGTGGCCGACCACAACGGGGTCATCAAGCTCGCCCAGGAGGCGGTGGCCACCCAGACCAAAGACCTGCAACTGGCCGCCTGGCTCACCGAGTCTCTGCTGAAGACCGACGGCTTCGCCGGTTTGCTCGACGGCTTGGGGCTGTGCCGCGGGCTGGTCGAGAACTTCTGGGACACGCTTTATCCGCAGATCGACGACGGCGATGTCGAGGTGCGGGCGGCGCCGCTGGACTGGATCGGCTCTCGGTTGGATGTGCCGTTGAAGCGTGTCAGCCTGTGCCGCGACGGGTACAATTTCTTCCAGCACAAGGATTCCCGGGGGATTATTTACGAAGATCAGGCCAAGACCAAGGAGCAGAAGGCCGCTCGAGATGGCGCGCTGAAGGAAGGCAAACTGGCGCCCGAGATCTTCGACAGGTCATTCACCGAGACGCCCAAGGCCTTTTACGCGGAATCGGAGAAAACCCTGGATGCCTGCTTGCAGACGCTGCGCGGCCTCGATGAATTGTGTGGCCAGAAGTTCGGCGACACGGCGCCCTCTTTCGGAAGGCTGAAGACCTCGCTCGAAGAAGTCCGTCACGTGGTGCACGGTTTCTTGCAGAAAAAGCGCGAGACCGAGCCTGACCCGGTGGAAGAGGTCCCGCCTCCTGCTGCGGAACCGGAAGCCGCGCCGGACGAGACGTCCGCGGGAGCGCTGCCGACGATTTCCGCTATGCGCCTGAACTACACGATGCAGGCCGCGGCGGAACCCGCCGAGCGTGGTGCGGCGATTGCCGGGGTGGCCGCGGCGGCCCGTTTCCTGCGCAAGGGAGAGCCTTTCAGCCCGGCGCCGTATCTGATGTTGCGCGGCCTGCGCTGGGGCGAATTGCGCGCATCATCCGACCCCGGCGTGCTGGAGGCGCCGCCCACCGAGATCCGCCGCCAGATCAAGGCCCTGGCGCTGCACAACAAGTGGGCGGAGCTGCTGGAAACGGCGGAGACCGTCATGGCCCTCCCGTGCGGCCGGGCATGGCTGGACTTGCAGCGATTTGTGGTGGAAGCCTGCGTGGCCCTGGGCAGCGACTACCATGCCATTGCCCTCTCGATCCGGTCGGAGCTGCGCGCCTTGCTGCGCGACCTGCCCGAACTGCTGGATGCCACGCTGACCGACGAAACGCCCACGGCCAACCCGGAAACCCAAACCTGGCTGCAGGAACTGCTGGCCGAGCCGCCGGATGCTACGCCGCGCGCTAATTTGCCGCGCCTGCCGGTGATCGACGGCATGCGGGATGGCGGCTGGCAGAAGAAGTTCGTGGATGCGCACACCCTGGCTACCGATGCGATGCGCCGGGGCCAACCTCAAAAAGCCTTCGAGATTCTCAACAAAGAGGTCGAACGCCAGCGCAGCGGCCGCGGCCGATTCCAGCGCAAGCTGCAGCTTGCTCAGATTTGCATCGGCGCCGGAAAGGACGCTATCGCACAGCCGCTGCTCGACGACATCGCGGCCGCCATCGAAAATCACAAGCTGGAGGATTGGGAAGACCGCGAGATGGTGGCCGGAGTACTGGCCTTCCTGCTGCAAGCCAGCAAGAAGATTCAGGGTGACGCGAAGGCCAAGCAAGCCATGTTTGAGCGCATCTGCCGGTTAGACCCAGTGCAGGCATTTTCGGTGTAGCTTATGGCCCGCCCCTCCGCCGAGTTCGCCACGGCCGTCACGCTGTCCACGCTGGACCGGCTTATCGACGAAGATCCCACCATTTCAGTGGAGGTGATGCCGACCCGCTCGCATTCCGTGCGGCTGTTGAAGGAAGGTGTGCGCCGCGATCTGGAGTGGCTTCTGAATACTCGCCGTATCGCGCAGCCCCCGGACGAGTCGCTTAAAGAGCTCAACGGCTCGGTATACGTCTACGGCCTGCCGGACTTCTCGGCCTACAGCCTCAACTCGCCCAAGGACCGGGCCAAGCTGGTGCGATCCCTTTACGCCACGGTGAAGACATTCGAGCCGCGGCTGGCCAATATCCGCGTTGTTCCGCTGGATGAGGCCGCTCCGGGCACGCGCACGCTGCGCTTCCGCATTGAAGGGTTGCTGTTGATGGATCCGGCCCCCGAGCACGTTTCTTTCGATACGGTGCTCGAATTGACCAGCGGCCAATACGAGGTGCGGAATGCGGGATGATCTGCTGCTGTACTACGAGCGCGAGCTGACGTACATGCGCCAGATGGGGGCGCAGTTCGCCGAGAAATATCCCAAGATTGCCTCGCGGCTGGTGCTCGAGCCTTCCAAATGCGACGATCCGCACGTAGAGCGGCTGCTGGAGGCGTTCGCCTTCCTGGCGGCGCGCGTGCATCTCAAGATCGACGACGAGTTCCCCGAAATCACCGAAGCGCTGCTGAGCATCGTTTATCCGCATTTTATCCGGCCGCTTCCGTCCATGTCGATCGTGCAGTTCCAACTCGACCCGGAGAAGGGAAAGCTCACCACCGGATTGCCCATCGAGCGCAACGCTTTGATCTATTCCCGCCCGGTAGACGGGGTTCCGTGCAAGTTCCGCACCTGCTACGACACCACGCTCTGGCCCCTCTCGGTAACCGCGGCGAGCTGGACTACGCCTGACCGGCTCAGGCCGCCGCTGAAGGGCGCGGATGCCGCCGGGGCTCTGCGCGTTGAAGTAGCCGCTGGCGCCGCCGACGTCGATCTGGGCAAGCTGGAGCTCGACCGCCTGCGGTTCTTCCTGGACGGCGAAGGCGCGCTCACCCACACGATCTACGAATTGCTCTGCTGCAACCTGCTGCAGATTGTGGTGCGCGATACCACGCCCGGCTCGCGCGCGCCGGCGTTCACGCTGCCGGCCACCTCCCTGCGCCCGGTTGGCTTCGACGAAGACGAGGGCATGCTGCCCTACCCGCGGCGGTCGTTCATCGGCTACCGGCTGCTGCAGGAGTACTTCACGTTTCCCGAGAAGTTCTTCTTCGTGGACGTCAACGGTCTGCGCCAGGCTGGCGCGAATGGGTTCAAGCGCGGCGCCGAGCTGATTTTTCTGATCTCGCGCTTTGAAGGAGACGAACGCCGCCAGCGGCTGGAGACGGGCATCTCGGCGAGCACTTTCCGCCTGGGGTGCGCGCCGGTTGTAAACCTGTTCCCGCAGACCGCCGAGCCCATCCTGCTCGACCAGCAGAAGTACGAATACACGGTGGTGCCGGACGCACGCCGGGCCGCCGCCATGGAGGTCTTCTCGGTGGATCAGGTTTGCAGCCTGAAACCCCAGCAACAGGAGATCGTGGAATACCAGCCGTTCTATTCTTTCCGGCACTCGGTGCAGCGCGAGCGGCAGCAGACATTCTGGATCGCCAACCGGCGCGCCTCGGTGCGGCCCAACGACGAAGGCACCGAGATCGAACTGGCGCTGGTGGATTTGTCGTTCCAGCCCACTCGCCCGGCCACTGACGCGCTTACGGTGCGCACCACCTGCACCAATCGCGATCTCCCGTCGCGGCTGCCTTTCGGGAACGAGGCAGGCGATTTCGAGCTGGAAAAGGGAGCGCCCATCAAACGCATTGTGGCGCTGCGGAAACCCACATCGCCGATCCGTCCGCCGCTGGGCAAGGCGATGCAGTGGCGCTTGATTTCGCACCTGTCGCTGAACCATCTCTCGCTGGTCTCGGAAGGCCGGCAGGCGCTGCAGGAGATTCTGAAGCTCTACGATTTTACCGGCTCCGCCTTTGCCAGCAAGACGGTGGAGGGTATCGTGGACCTGAAGAGCGAGCGCCGGTTCGCGCGCGTGGTTTCCGAGGAGGGCATCGCTTTCGCGCGCGGAAACCGGGTGGATCTCGAATTGGACGAAGAGCAGTTTGTGGGCGGCGGCGTCTACCTGTTTGCCAGTGTCATCGAGAATTTCCTAGCGTTGTATGCCTCGTTGAACAGCTTCAGCCAGCTCACCGCGACAGTCCGCCAGAGAAAGGAGGTCTTACGGGAATGGCCACCGCGCGCCGGCCGCAGGATCTTGATGTGAGCCGCTCCTTTCTCGGGCAGGAAATGCGCGAGCATCCCGGGAGGTTCGAGTTCTTTCAAGCGGTCCGTTTGATGCACCGGATGTTGCCGCGCCGCGGGCCGGTGGGCCGCTTTGTGCCGCCGGGGCGCGAGGTGGTCCGCTTTTCCAGCAACAATCTGCTGGCCTTTCCGACCAGCCAGATTCAATCGCTGGACTGGTCCGAAGACGGGCCCGCGCGCATGAAGGTCAACTTCATGGGGCTTACCGGACCAATGGGCGTCCTGCCGCGCTGCTACACCGAACTGGTCCGCGATCGGAACCGCGCCAAAGACGCCACCCTGCAGGATTTCCTGGACCTGTTCAATCACCGCATGATCTCCCTGTTTTACGAGGCGTGGGAGAAATACCGCTTCTTCGTGACTTACGAGCGCGACGAACCAGACCGGTTCTCGCGTTACCTGATGAGCTTCGTGGGCTTGGGCACGGCGGGCCTGGAGCGCCGCCAGGCGGTAGCGGACGAATCGCTTTTGTTCTATTGCGGACTCTTCTCCTTGCGGACGCGCTCCGCGGCGGCGCTGGAGCAGGTGCTGGGCGATTACTTCGATGTCCCGGTGGAGATCGAAGAATTCGTGGGCGCGTGGCGGGCGCTGGAACCTGCCAACCAGTGCCGCATGGAAGGCGGCGTCCCGTACTCCGATCAGCTCGGGATGGGCGCCATCGCCGGCGACGAGATCTGGGAACGGCAATCCCGGGCGCGCATCAAGCTCGGCCCGCTCTCGGCGCGTCAATACCTTTCGTTTTTGCCCGCCGGAGACGCATGGGAGCCGCTCTGTGCGATCGCCAGATTTTTTACCGGGGGAGAGATCGAGGTCGAGGTGCAACTGGTGCTGCAGCGCGCGGACGTGCCCCCCTGCGAATTGCGCGAGGAGGGCGAAACGGCGCCGCTGCTGGGCTGGTTTAGTTGGATCAAGTCGGGGCCGGCCTTCGGGCGCGACCCGGGCGATACGGTTTTGTTGCTAAACGAAAGCGCCGGGGCCAGCGGGATGCGCCCCGCAAAGGAATAAAAATGGCAGTCAATCTCAGGGCGTTAATCGGAAAACTGAACGATACCACGCGCAACGCGCTGGAAGCCGCGGCGGGCCTATGCCTATCGCGCACGCACTACGACGTGGAGGTGGAGCACTACCTCATGAAGCTGCTGGATTCGTCGAACGCCGATCTGGCGGCGATTCTGAAGCACTTCGAGGTGGATAAATCGCGCCTGGCCACGGAACTGACGCGCAGCCTGGACAAGCTGAAGTCGGGCAACGCGCGTAATCCGGCGCTGAGCCCCACGCTGCGCAATATGCTGGCCGAGGCGTGGGCGCTGGGCTCCATCGATTACGGCGCGGAACGGATACGCTCCGGCTTCACGATCCTGGCGCTGGCTGCCGACGAGGATCTGGCGCGCATGATGCGGGAGGTCAGCCGTGAATTCCAAAAGATCAACGCCGACAGCCTGCGCAAAGACTTCCAGCAGATTGTGACGGCCTCCAGCGAAGAAGCCGAGGCCGCCCAAACCGCCGCTGCGCCGGATGCCGGGGGCGCACCACGTCCATTGGGGAGCAAGACGCCCAATCTGGATCAATACACCATTAATCTGACCGCGAATGCCCGCGCCGGCAAGATCGATCCCGTGCTGGCGCGCGATTTCGAGATCCGCCAGGTGGTGGACATTCTGACGCGCCGCCGGCAGAACAACCCCATCCTGGTGGGCGAGGCCGGCGTCGGAAAAACCGCGGTAGTGGAAGGGTTTGCCATTCGCATCGCGCAGGGCGATGTTCCGCCGGTGCTGAAGAACGTGGAGGTGCGCACACTGGACCTGGCGCTGCTGCAGGCCGGCGCGGGCGTCAAGGGCGAATTTGAAAATCGCCTCAAGAGTTTGATCGCCGAAGTGAAGAACTCGCCCACACCGATTATTCTGTTCATCGACGAGGCGCATACCATGATCGGCGCGGGCGGACAGGCCGGACAGAACGACGCGGCGAACCTGCTGAAGCCGGCCTTGGCGCGCGGCGAGCTGCGGACCATCGCGGCCACCACCTGGTCCGAATACAAGAAGTATTTCGAGAAGGATCCGGCGCTGGCGCGCCGCTTCCAGTTGGTGAAAGTGGAGGAGCCTACCGAGGCGCAATGCCAGTTGATGATGCGCGGGGTGGTGCCGGCCCTGGAGAAACATCACAACGTGCGCATCCTGGACGAAGGGCTGGCCGCGGCCGTGAAACTTTCGCATCGCTACCTGCCCGATCGCCAGTTGCCGGACAAAGCGGTCAGCGTGCTGGACACCACCTGCGCGCGCCTGTCGCTGGGCCAGAATGCCACGCCCGGCCCCATTGAGGATGCCATGCGCACGCTCGACGATCTGGAGGTGCAGGGGCGCATCCTGCAACGGGAGGCAGCTGTGGGCGTGGACCATGCGGAGCGCCTCGCTGAAATTGAGAAGCAAAGGGCCGCCACCCAGGCTACGCTGGAGACGCTGCGTGCGCGTTGGGAGAAGGAGCGCGGTCTGGTGGCGCGCATTCGCGAGATCCGCACGCAGCTTGAGACCGGTGTGGCAGCGGCCGGCATGGCAGCCCCCGCGGCGAGCACTGCTTCGGCGGGTGCTTCGGCTAGTGCTTCAGCAGCGGCATCCACAGCCGCCGCGGCGCCGGCGCCCGCACCCGATCCAGCAGCGTTGCGCGCCGAACTCGATATGCTTAACGCCGAACTCGAATCGATCCAGGGTGAAACGCCGCTGATGCGCGTCTGCGTGGATTCCCACCTGGTGGGCGAAGTGATCTCCGGCTGGACCGGAATTCCGGTCGGCAAGATGTTGAAGGACGAGATCGCTACCGTGCTGAAACTGGAATCCCACCTGGGCGCGCGAGTCATCGGCCAGCCGCACGCGTTGGAGACCGTCAGCCACCGCATCCGCACCGCCCGCGCGGGCCTGGACGATCCGGCCAAGCCGGTGGGCACGTTTCTGCTGGTAGGGCCCAGCGGCGTGGGCAAGACCGAAACGGCACTGGCGCTTTCGGATCTGTTGTTCGGCGGCGAGCACAATCTGATTACGATCAACATGTCGGAGTTCCAGGAGGCCCATACGGTTTCGACCTTGAAGGGATCTCCCCCAGGCTACGTGGGCTACGGAGAGGGCGGCGTGCTGACCGAAGCCGTGCGCCGCCGGCCTTATTCCGTGGTACTGCTGGACGAGGTGGAGAAGGCCCATCCGGACGTGCTGGAGTTGTTCTTCCAGGTCTTCGACAAAGGCATGATGGAGGACGGAGAAGGCCGCCAGATCGACTTCAAGAATACCATCATCATTCTCACTTCCAACGCGGGCACCGATACGCTCATGAAGCTGTGTGCCGACGCCGAAACGATGCCCGGACCCGGCGGGCTGGTCAACGCCCTGAAGCCGGAGCTGAACAAGATCTTCAAGCCGGCGTTCCTGGGACGCCTGGTCATCATTCCCTATTTTCCCATACGGGATGAGAACCTGAAGAAGATCGTAGTGCTGAAGCTGGCCAAGATCCAGCGCCGTTTGAAAGAAACCCACCGCATCGATCTGACTTACGATCCGGCTATGATCGAGGAAGTGGCCCGCCGCTGCACCGAGGTGGAAAGCGGCGCGCGAAACGTGGATAATATTCTCACCAACACGCTGCTGCCGGATATTTCGCGGCAGTTGTTGGGGCGTATCGCCGAGGGCTTGCGGCCGGCATCGATTCATGTGGGCATCGGCGACGACGGATCCTTTGTATATTCGTAGGAACACGGCTTGTCGTCACCTACACAGATTAACCGGCCATTTCGCGTAAAGACTTCGCTAGGCGACGACGCCCTCCTGCTCGACAGCTTCAGCGGCGTCGAGCGCGTATCCGAGCCTTTCCGCTTCGTGTTGCGGCTGCTCTCACCCGATCCCAATGTGGACATGCAGAGCCTGCTCACCCAGCCGGTGGTGCTGTCGCTGCAGTTGGACGACGATAGCGAGCGCCACATCCACGGCAACATCAGCCGCATGAAGCTGCTGCATTACGGATCGGACGGGATGGCCGCGTACGAAGCCGAAGTGGTCCCCTGGTTCTGGTTTCTCTCGCTGTTTTCCGATTGCCGCATCTTCCAGAATCAGAGCGTACCCGATATTGTGGAAAAGGTCTTTAAGGATCGCGGCTTTTCGGATTTCAAATCCAGCCTGAAAGGCACCTACAACCCCCGCGAGTATTGCGTGCAATACCGCGAGAGCGACTTCAATTTCGTTTCCCGGCTGCTCGAAGAGGAGGGCATCTTTTACTTCTTCGAGCAGAGCGAGGAAAAACACACTCTGGTGCTGGGCGACGATGCCACGGCGTTTGCCGCCTGCCCCGATCAGGCCACGGCCCGATTCATGCCAAGTGAGGGCGGGCGAATGGACGACGACACCGTGGCCACGCTGGAAGCTGAATTCCGCATCCGGACCGGCACCGCCTCGCTCACCGACTACGATTTTACGCAACCCAATACCAGCCTCTTCTCCACCCTTGCCGGCCAACAGCAAGGCGAAGCTTACGATTACCCCGGTAAGTACAGCACCAAGGACGACGGCGACCACTACGCCCGCATCCGGCTGGAGGAATTGGAAGTCGGCATCTCGACGGTACGAGGCGAGAGCAACTGCATGGGCTTCCAGAGTGGCTACAAATTCACTCTGAGCGACCATTACCGCGACAGCGCCAATACCGACTACACGCTCCTGATGCTGGAACACCACGCGCGGAACTCCAGCTATCGGGCCGGCCAAGTGGATCCTTTCGACTATCGCAACCGCTTCGAGGCGATTCCCAATTCCGTGCCCTTCCGGCCGCCGCGCCGCGCCCGCAAACCGGTGATCGAAGGAACCCAGACCGCCATGGTGGTGGGCAAATCCGGCGAGGAGATCTGGACGGATCAATACGGGCGCGTGGTGGTGCAATTCTTCTGGGACCGTATTGGCACGAGCGACGAGAACAGCTCATGCTGGATTCGGGTGGCCCAAGGCTGGGCCGGCAAGCAGTGGGGTTTCATCGCCATCCCCCGCATCGGCCAGGAGGTGATCGTCAGTTTTCTGGAAGGCGATCCGGACCGGCCCATCATCACGGGCTCCGTCTACAATGCGGTCCAGATGCCGCCCTACACGCTGCCGGACAACCAGACGCAAAGCACCTGGAAATCGATGAGCAGCAAGGGGGGCGGCGGATTCAACGAGCTGCGCTTCGAGGACAACAAAGGCAGCGAGCAGATCTTTATCCATGGCGAAAAAGACATGGACATGCGCATCAAGAACGACCGCCGGGAGTGGATCGGCGAAGACCGGCACCTGGTGGTGACGCGCGACAAGCTGGAAAAAACGGGCCGCGACAGCCATCTCGACTTGACGCGCGACCATATCGAGAAGATCGGCCGCGATCACCACTTGGCGATCGGCGGCAAGGAGGCGATTTCGATTACGGGCTCGCATTCGTTGGCTGTGACCGGCGACGTGATCGAGCAGTTCAGCGGAAATCACAGCAGCCAGGTGACGCAGAACTTGTATCTGAAGGCCATGCAGGTGGTGATCGAAGCGTCGGTGGGCCTGACCATCAAGGCCGGCAGTAACTTCATCACCATCGATCCCAGCGGTGTGGCGATTTCAGGCACGCCCATGGTGCAGATCAACAGTGCCGGGTCGGCGCTTTCGGGCAGCGCCGGCTCGCTGGTCTCGCCCATTTCACCGACGGATGCGACCAACGCGTCGGATGCCGATCCGGGGGCAGTGACATCGGTGACGGCGGGCACCGCAGCTACACCGGCCGGCATGTCGCTGCAGGATATTCCGCCCGCCACGCCCGGCAAGAAGTCGGCGGCCTCCGATGCTCCGACGCACGATCCGAATTCTCCGGACAACAAGACCAAGGAGCACTGGATCGAAATCAAGCTGGTGGACGATGACGGCAATCCGGTGCCGGGCGAACCGTATAAGATCACGCTTCCGGATGGGACGACCGTGGCCGACGGCACGCTCGACGACAAAGGACTCGCGCGCGTGGATAACATCGACCCTGGGAACTGCCAGGTTACCTTCCCGAACCTCGATAAGAAGGATTGGAGCCCGGCATAGAGAGTCGCGGCAACGCGTGTATACTGTTTTAGGAGTCAGGAATCTAGGATGCCCGGGATGCACACAGTTCAGCAAGGGGAGCACATGTCCGGGATTGCGCAACAATACGGTTTTTCGGATTACAACACCATCTGGAACGATCCGAATAACGCGGCATTGCAGGCGCAGCGCCAGAATCCGAACGTGCTGAATCCCGGCGATCAGGTTTATATACCCGACAAGACCGCCGGCTCGTACTCCGGCGCGACTGACCAGCAGCACAAATTCACATCGGCCGTTAAACCGCTTACGCTGCAGGTCACGCTCCAGCAGATGTACTACGAGCCGATTGCCAACAAATCCTGCCAATTGACCGTTGGGTTGGACCAGTGGAACGTGACCTCGGACGGTAATGGACTGGTTCAGCACAGCATATCCAAGACCGCGACCGACGCCACCGTGACGGTGAATGACACCATCACAGTAGAGGGCGCCAGCGTACCGTGGCAGATCGAACTCGATTTCAAGATCGGCTCCCTCGATCCGATCGATCAACAGTCCGGGCAAGTGGCCCGCCTGGCCAACCTCGGATATTACCGGGGCTCGCTGGACACGGTCGATGCTACCGAGCTGGAATCGGCAGTGGAAGAGTTCCAGTGTGACAATGGACTGGATCTCGACGGCATCTGCGGTCCGGCTACCCAGGCCAAGCTGAAGGACGTCTACGGATGCTGAACAGCCAGCCAGGCACGTCCGGCGCATAGTGAGCGGCAATTCCATGGGCGACTCATCCACGGGCATCAATCGCAAGTCTCTCCCC
>DATKFU010000234.1:0-44063 GCA_035511215.1 Bryobacteraceae bacterium
GCGATGGCGCAGTGGTTTGGAAGGCGCTGCAATTCACGAATTCGCACTCGTCGCCGCTGCTGATCAACGTGGATGGCCAACCTCAAGTTGTGGTCGTGGCGGCCAAGACGGTTTTCGGCTTCAATCCCGACAATGGCGCGCTGTTTTGGACGCACGAACACGTTACGCCTTATGGATTGGCCATCAGCACTCCGGTGTGGGCGCCCGGCAATCTGCTGTTCGTGGCTTCGGCGTATGGAACGGGCGCGCGCACGCTGCACTTGAGCCAATCCGGGGGGAAAACTAAAGTGGAGCAGCTTTGGTACGACCCGCACCTGGAACTGCACATCGGGACGGCTATCCAGCGCGACGGTTATGTGTATATATCGCGGGGCTACAATGGTCCGGTCCTGATGACCGCCGTCGAGCTGAAGACCGGGAAAATCATGTGGCAGGAGCGCGGTTTCGCCAAAGCGCAACTGCTGTGGGCGGATGGCAAGCTGATACTTGCCGACCAGGATGGCACGCTGGCGCTGTGCCGGGCGACTCCGCAGAAGTTCGAAGTGCTTTCGAAGGCATCCGTGCTGCAGAGCATTTCCTGGACGCCACCCACGCTGGTGGGCACGCGGCTCTACATGCGGGATCGCCACACCATCGCGGCCTACGACCTTGGCCGTTAGATGGGGCGCTAAACTGGGGCGTTAGATGGGGCGCTAAACTGGGCGGTAATGCGCACCTGTGTCTTCTGTGGTTCCAGTTCCGGCAAAAATGAAGTTTACGCGAATGCGGCGCGGGAATTAGGGCGAACCCTCGCCGCGCAAGGGATCGACTTAGTTTACGGCGGGGGCCGCGTCGGATTGATGGGGACCCTCGCGGACGCCGTGCTTTCGGCAGGCGGAGCGGTGATCGGCGTCATGCCGAGGGCGCTCGTGGAGCGGGAAATTCAACATACCAGCCTCACCGAACTGCACACCGTAGCAAGCATGCATGAACGCAAAACCAAAATGGCCGAGATGGCCGATGGCTTCATCGCCCTGCCTGGGGGAGCCGGCACACTCGAGGAGATCTTCGAACAGTGGACCTGGGCGCAGCTCGGCGTCCACCACAAGCCATGCGCCTTCTTAAATACGAACGGCTATTTCGATCCATTGCGAGACATGATCGCACGGATGACCGGCGAGGGCTTTCTCCGCACGGAGCACGCTTCCATGCTCATATTCGACACCGATGCTGCCGCGATCCTCGAGGCGTTCCGCGGCTATACACCACCGACAGCTATCAAGTGGCAGCCGCAGCCGGTGATTCATATAGTCGCGGCGCTGGTTCAGGACGAGGCCCGGCGGGTCTTGCTGGTTCGCAAGAAAGGTACGCGCGCGTTCATGCAGCCCGGCGGAAAACTCCAGCGCGCGGAATCGCACCTTGCCGCCCTGGAACGCGAGATCGGCGAGGAGTTGAGATGTGCGTTGCGGCCCGGCAGCCCAGTGTTTCTCGGCACCTTTACCGCGCCGGCGGCCAACGAGAGCGGCTGCCTGGTGGAGGCCGCCCTGTACCACGTGGAGCTTGCCGGTCCAATCACGGCCGCCGCCGAAATCGACGAGGTGCTCTGGCTCGATCCCTCATTAAGCGAGCACATTGAGCTGGCTCCGCTCACCAGACAAAGCGTGCTGCCGCTCGTGACCGGGCAAACGGCGCGGCGTTACTAAGCCGCTACTCTCATCGGTGCAGGTAAAGAGGATTGCCGTCGGGATCGCACACGGGCAGCGGATCGGTTGGGAAGTGCGACTCCCGCAGGATGCTCAGAACATCCAGCCTGCGCCGGCGGACGGCCGTGGCCACGCGCGTGCCCGACCCAACGGCGCCCGCGACGAGTCCTTCGGCGGACAGCGCTTGGTAGGCGTTCACCACGGTGTTGCGCGAAATGGCCAGATCTTTCGCCAGCGTGCGCGTGGAGGGCAGTTTCGCGCCGGGCGGCAGATTGCGATCCACAATACGGCGGCGCAGAGCGTCGCGGAGCTGCAGATACAAGGGCCGGTGCGAGCTGGGATCGAGCTGCAAAGTGGTACCTTCCGAATGCAAAATGGCTCTTTCCATCCTCGCACTGTTTGTTGGATACTTGGAAGGTAGAGATCGAGGAGTGAATTATGTTTGCGAGCGGCAACGTCACAGTCTACATTTCGAACATGGATCGCGCAGTGCGCTTCTACACGGAGGTGCTGGGTTTGAAGTTGGCGTATCGCTTCGGCGACCATTGGGCTTCCGTGGAAGTGGGCAAGGGACTGACCATCGGTCTGCACCCTGCATCGGGGGAAACGCCGGCCGGACGAAAGGGATCGATGGCGATCGGGCTGGAACTCGCCGGCTCGATAGAAAACGCGATGAAAACTCTGGGAGCCAAGGGCGTGCAATTCCAAGGGGCGGTCAACGAGAGCAAATCCGGTAAGTTCGTGGGGTTCGAGGATCCCGACGGCAACCAGCTTTATCTGGCGCAGCTCGATTGGAGCCACGTGGACCAGGGCGAAGGCAAATACCAGCACGCCTGAGCCTGCCCACTTCACTGCGCATTCCCGACCTGGCACGTTAGAGCACAGCCAGTTGCGCGCCAACAGTACTGGTGAGATGATTGCCCTTCGGGAAATTCTATGCAGAAATTTCGATCGCTTGCATCCACTTTGGTGGCGGTGTCGATGACACTTGCCGTCTGCGGCACTGCGCAGGGCCAAACGCCGGCCAGGAAGAAGCTGCTCTTTATTGGCGAGGTGAAGGGCTTCGAGCACGATTCGGTGTCGCACGCCATGGCGACCATCGAAAAACTGGGCCAGCAGAGCGGCGTCTGGGACACCTACCTGCGCACCGATTCGGAACTGCTCACCAAGCGGAAGCTGGAAGGCAACGCCAAGAGCCTGAACTACTTTGACGCCGTAATGTTTTACACGACGGGAGAACTGGATTTGAACGACGAACAGAAGGCCGCCCTGCTTTCCTTTGTCAAGGAAGACGGTAAGGGCTTCCTGGGCGCGCACAGCGCCACCGACACGTTCTACAAGTGGCTGGACTACGGCGACCTGATCGGCGCTTATTTCAACGAGCATCCCTGGGGACAGGTGCACGCCGAGATCAATGTCGAGGACCGCACATTTCCCGCCACAAAACATTTCCCGGCGCACTTCCCGATCTATGACGAAATTTATCAGTTCAAGGAGCCGTACTCGCGCGACAAGCTGCGCGTGTTGATGAGCATCGACCCCAAGTCCGTCGACCTCAAGAACCCCCGCGTGCACCGCACCGACCAGGACTTCGCCGTAACCTGGGTACGCCAATACGGAAAGGGGCGCATGTTCTATTCCTCGCTAGGCCACCGCGAGGAAGTTTGGGACCGCCCGGACATCCAGCAGATGTGGACCGAGGCCGTGAAGTGGGCGATGGGCATGATCCCCGGCGACGCGACGCCGCGGCCGAAGCCGGCCGAGTAGCAGAGAGTTACGCATGTGCCACGGAGGTACCGGCGGCGCAGGAACCATCCCGGCCGCCGGTTCGCGACATATTCTATCTATGGAGCTGTAGGAACTATGCTACCGAATAATCCGTGCTTGAAGCTGTCGATGCCCGCGGTGAAATAAAGCGTGGTAGTCGGGCCCGACGAGCCGCCAAGTCCAAAATCGAGCGCCCAGAGCCCACCATTCACAATCGGCTTACCGGCCGATTCCAGGAAGCCCAGGAATTTTCCGTTAGCCGGATTGAACGCGGCGATCGTACCGCTGCCCGTGTTCCCCACCAACAGTGTGCCGCTAAATGCGCCGAAGCTGGCGGGCGCCTCCGCGATACCCCAGGGCTCATTCAGCCAGTTTCCATGTTCCAAACTCAGCATCAATTTGCCGGCCGCCGAGAAAACTCCCACATAGCCGTTCCCCGCTCCGGGCGCCTGGGTGAAGGTGACGTAGATTTTCACGCCGACGCTCTGGATACCATAAGGCGCGTAGCCGGCTGGAACGCTGCCGTCCGTGAAAGCTCCCTTCGCCAGAGTTACCGGGGCGAACGTGGAGTCATAGGCTTCGACGCCGCCGGCCGCATTGGCCACAAACAGCCTCTGCACGCCTCCACTCGTGATCACCGTGCATCCGGTGTAAACGGCGCCCTTGCTGGAGTTGTTTACTTCGATGACCGTGTCAGCCCCTCCCAGCCACTGCTGAATAGTTCCATCCAGAGTGACAAATACAAAGTTTCCGTTAAAAACCGCAGTCCCCGTGGGACTGCCGGTGCCTGTGCCACTGGCGGGCAGAATGCCTACCACCAGGGGTACGATAGTGCCCGTGCCGTCGTACAAAGTCGTTACACCCGTTACTTGGTCGGACACCCACCAAGGCGATCCTGAGTTATCCGACAAGCCCCACGGATTTTTGAGGTTCGGATCCGTATTGGCAGCCTTCCCCGCGACGTCTGAAACCAGATTAGTCTGAGTATAGCTATTGGTAGTCGTGTCCTGAGCGTTCACGGCCATGCACGCCAGCAACGCGAGACTCAGTTTGTAAGCGTTCTTCATTAATACCTCCGTTGAGGAGTATAGCAGCAGAGGTAAGTTGAGCAAAACGAAATCGCCGGCGCACGCGCGAATTTTACACGTTGTCCCAGCGGGTATCAGGCAGGAAGAAGTTGGAACTTATAACAAACCGATGACTGTTTACACATGTCTCGAATGAGGACACAGACTGTCATAATGGTAAGATCCTACCAAGTAACTTCGGCTCTAATGACGCGCGGCCGGCATGCTGCGCCGGCGCGCTTTCAGCACTTCCAGGCCCGCGGGCAAAAGCGAGACGGCGATAATTCCCAGGATCAGCTTCTCGAAGTTGCGCCGCACGAAGCCCACGCCGCCGAGCTCGTAGCCCGCCATCGTCATCATAACGACCCATCCGGTGACGCCGAATATATCGAACGACAGGAAACGCGCCAGATTCATGCGGCCTACGCCGGCGACGAAGGCCGCGAACGTGCGGATTATCGGAATGAAATGCGCATAGATCATGGTGCGGCCGCCGTGCTTTTCGTAGAACTCGTGCGTGCGCAGCAGGTACTCGCGGCGGAAGATGCGCGAATCGGGCCGGTTGAAGATATGCGGCCCGCTGCCGCGGCCCAGCATGTAGCCGGCCGTGTCGCCCAGCATGGCGGCACAGATCAGCAGCACAATGACCAGCGCGATATCGAGCTGTCCGGCGCCGCAAACCACACCCACGGTGAACAGCAGCGAGTCGCCGGGCAGGAAGAAACCCACCAGCATTCCAGTCTCTGCGAATACTAGTCCGAAGAGCACTGCATAACCAAGCCACCCTGTGAGCAGCGTGCTTAAGAGTTGAATCAGCCGCTCCGGGTCGGTCAGCGAGTGTAGGAAATCCAAGAGGGAATGGACCATTTACGTTAGCCGCCGTTAACTGCGGTCAGCCGTGGTAGCTCGCGAGCAACCGGTCGATTACGTCCTGATGAATCTTGATCTTGCCTTCCGCGGTGAGCGCATCGCGCACGCCCTCTTCAAACAGGGAGTTGCGGGCTTGGCCTTTTTGGCTCTTGATCTGGTCGCGTATCGCAAGGCGCTGGCTGGCCAGGCCGGCTGGGTCGGCGGGGATTTTCTCGACAACCTTATACACCAGCTTCGAGCCGGCGGCCAGCGGGTTGGGGCCAATGATGGAGCCCACCGGCTTGATGAAGGCATCCGGAAGCATGCTGGCAGATCCCAACCCCTCAATGGCACCGGCGCGGTCGACGGCGTCGGAGGTTTTCACTTCCAGCCCCAGGGACTTCGCGGCGGCTTCCAGGTCTCCGCCATTCGCGCGCGCCTTATCGGCCAGTTGGGTAGCCTTCTGGTCGACCAGTTTGTTCAGTTTGTCGTTGATCACAGCATCGCGGACCTTGCTTTGCACTTCTTCGAATGCTGAAGGGTGCGCCGGTATGGTGCCCGTGCAGACTGCCATGGCGATTTTATTGCCGGCCACCACGACTGGCTGCGAGACTTCACCCTTCTTCAAGGCGTAGGCCGCGTCTTCGAACTCTTTATTTACGCCCACCTCGGGAAGAGGATCCCCAGGGCCAACATTATCGGCCTTCACGTACTGCACGCCCAAGTCGGCCGCCACCTTTTCGGGATGCAACGGGTCTTTGGTCAGCGCAGCCTGCACGCGATCCGATAACTGCTGCATCATGTCGTTCACCCGCTGTTTCTTGTACTCCGCCGCCAGTTGCGCCTTCACCTCGTCGAACGGTTTCAGTTGCGCCTGCTCGTGCTTGAGCACCTGTAGGATGTGGTAACCGTAATCGGTCTTCACCGGATCACTGATCTCGTTGGGCTTGAGCGTGAACGCAGCCTTCTCGAATTCCGCAACCATCTGGCCGCGCACCACCCCATCGTACTCGCCGCCCTTGTCTTTCGAACCGGGGTCTTCCGAGTTTTTCTTGGCCATCTCGGCAAAATCTGCGCCGGCCCGAAGCTGCTTCACCAGATCGTCGGCTTTGGCCTTTACGGCGGCGTCCTGCTTTGGGTCTTTGCCAGTGGTCTTAAGCAGAATATGCCGGACGTTGACCCGCTCCGGGGTACGATACGTGTCCTTGTTATCGTTATAGAGGCGCAGCAGATCGGCATTGGTCGGCTGAATGGTCTGCTCCAGCTTGGCTTGATCCACGATCACGATGCCCAGATCGCGCTTCTCGGGGACCTGATAGGCGGGTTTATTGGCCTCGTAGTATTTGCGCAACTCGTCCGGAGTCGGCTGTATTTCCCCGCGCAGTTTGTCGCCGGTAATCTTGACGTATTGAACTTTGGCCTTATCGTTGCGATGCCGGTATTCCTGTTCGATTTCCTGCGGAGTCACGACCGTCCCTTCCAGTGCGACGTTGCGCATTTTGGTGATGAGTAACTGCCGGGCCATGTCCTCTTCAAACTGCGGGATAGTCAGATTTTGCTGGGCCAATACCTGGGCGTAGGCCTCCTTGCCCGCGAACTTTCCATCCGTAAACAATTGGGGAATGGTCTGCCGGATGCCGGCGGCCAGGTCTTCATCGGAGATCTTGAAACCCAGCCGCTTAGCCTCGAAAGCTAAAGCGCGCTCGGTGACCATGGAGTTGGCGAACACCTGCACATAGTGAGGCATCAGTTCGGGAGGGAACTGGCGGCCGCGCATATTCATCCGGACCACTTGCTGGACCTCGGGCACCGTGACGGTTTCTTTACCGATTTCGGCGATCACATCGTCGGACCCGCTGCCGCCCATGTTGTAGCTGGGCACCAGGTAGGTCAACATAGACAATGCAACTATAAGAAGCAATCCGCCGAGCATGATGCGCACGACTTTATCTCGGCTGCGGAACAGATCGAACATGTAGCGTAGTCTCCTGCGATTAGGGGAAATTCGATTATAGCAGGATGCCCGCCGGCGTTCGCGGCATGGCATTTCAACGGTAGAGCGGGTTAGGTCACTCCTCGCGCAGCGCCTGCATGGGATCCACGCGCGCGGCGCGCCGCGAAGGCACCCACGCAGCCAGCATGGCGGTGGCGCACAATACAGCCACGGCAGCCGCCAATATCCATGGATCGCGCGCCGAGACATGGAACAGCATGGCTTCCAGCAGGCGTGCCGCGAACAACGATCCGGCCACGCCCAGTACGGCTCCGGCAAACGTCCAGCGCGCGGCGTGCCCCAGCACCAGACGGGCGACCGCACCGGGTGTCGCGCCCAGCGCCATGCGCACGCCGATTTCCTGCGTGCGCTGCGCCACCAGGAACGAGATGACGCCATAAAGGCCGATGGCCGACAGCAACAGTCCCATGCCGGCGAACAGGCCCAGCAGCCAGGCGTTAAAGCGGGGCCGCTGCGCCAGTTGGCTGACACGCTGGTCAAGGGTTTCGATGTTTACGGGCAATGTGGGATCGAGTGCCGCCACCGTGGTGCGCACCCAACGCGCCAGTGCCGCGCGATCCGCTGGGCCGCTGAGGATGGCTGTCGCCGTGCGGCCGAAGGGTTCCGGCGAATGCTTGCGGACCGCGTAGAATTCCGGATCGTCGCGCTCCGCAAGGGTGTTGTTCTTCACGTTGCCGGCCACGCCAATCACGGTGCGCCAAGGCCCGGAGCGCCCAGGCCGAATCTGCTTCCCGAGTGGATCTTCGCCGGGGAACATGCGCCGCGCCAGCGCATCGCTGAGGATGACGGCGGTCCGGCTCGGATCGCGATCTTGTTCCTGAAATCCACGGCCGCGCAGGATGGGAACGCCCAATGCCGCGAAGTAGCCGGGCGTGACTGCGCGCCAGATGACCATGCCGCCGGTGCCTTCGGCCGTTCGCGGGCGTCCCGCGACATCGATCACCGAATAGATCGTGGACCGCGGAGTTCCGCTCAGCGGCGTGGAGTCGCTGAGGGCCAATTGTGTCACGCCCGGTATGCTGTGCAGGCGCCTCTCCAGCTCTTCGAAGAATGCCAGTTGGCTGGCGGGTTCGGAATACGATTTCTGGCCCAGCGTCACCGTGGCCGTGAGCACGCTGCCGGTGCGCATGCCCAGCGGTTGGTTCTGCAGATTCCACAAACTGCGCATCAAAAGGCTGGCGCCGGTCAGCAGAACCAGGGACGCGCAGATCTGCGCGGCCACCAGGCTGTGCCGGAACATATACTGCCGTGCGCCGATCGAGCGCCATCCGGCCAGGGTTTCGGCGCGCGGATGTTCGAGCCCGGGCGCCAGACCAAATACGATGCCGGAAGCCAACGAAACCGCCGCAGCGAATAGCAGCACACGGAGGTCGACCGCGGCCTGCTGCAGCCGGGGGATGCCTTCCGGCGCGATTGCCACGAAGATGCGCAGCAGCGCGGCGGCGACCAGGCATCCGGCCGCGCCGCCGGTAGCCGCCAGAAGCAGGCTTTCGGTCAGCGTCTGGCGCACCAGCCGGCCGCGGCTGGCGCCCAGTGCCAGGCGCACGGCAAGCTCCCGTTGGCGGGTGGCCGCGCGCGCCAGCAACAGGTTCGCCACGTTGGCGCAAGCGATCAAGAGCACGGCCAGCACCGCGCCGAGCAAGATCCAGGACGCCAGGCGCGCGTCGTGAATCTGGCGATCGCGCAACGAGCGCACACGCAGCTTGACCTCTTTGCGGAACGGCCCCGGCACGAATTGCAGCGACTCTTCAAAGAGCGGCTGCAGGGCGGCCGCGGCCTGCGCGGGCGTCAATCCCGGCGTCAGGCGTGCAACCGACTGCAACACGCGGCCGGTGTTGGGCCTCTGTTGAAGGGCTTCGTCGATGGCCTGAGGCACCAGCACGTCGGCATGCTCCAGGGTGGGCAGCTCGAATTGCGCCGGCAGCACGCCCAGGATGGTGACGGACCGCCCATCCAGCGGGATGGTTTTCCCTACAACTTGACGATCGCCGCCGAAGCGGCTCTGCCAGAGACCATACGAAAGCAGCGCGACAGGCGGCGCGTTGGGACGGTCCTCATCGCGCGTGAAGTTACGGCCTGCAATCGGCTGGATACCGAGGGTGGGCAGAAAAGTGGCCTCCACCTGCGCACATTCCAGGCGCACCGGGTTGGCGCCGGTCAGATCGCAATCGTTGATGCCGGCCCAGGATGTCAGCGACTCGAAGGGTTGCTGCCGGGCGCGCCACTCCACATAATCGGCGCCCAGCATGAACTCCTGCGGGATGATGGGCGCCACGAAGCCTACCGACACCAGGCGGTCCGCCTGGGCATACGGAAGACTGCGAAACAGGATACGGTCTACCACGCTGAACACCGCCGTGCCGGCGCCGGTGCCCAGTGCGATGGCGAACACGGCGGCCACGGTGAACGTGGGCGATCGCACAAACCCGCGTGCCGCGTAGCGTAGATCCTGCGCGAGAATATCCATGTTTCGACGGAGATGGTGGCGACTGGTCACTTCAAATTAGAACCCGAGGCGCGGCGGAAGTTCCCGGATACGATACCATCGGGCGTGGAGTTGGCGCGGCGGCAGATCTGCATTCGCGGCGTGGTGCAAGGTGTGGGTTTTCGGCCATTTGTGCATAATCTGGCGCGGCGGCTGGGCCTCGCGGGTTACGTCCTGAACTCGTCGGCCGGAGTAGTGGCGGAAGTGGAAGGCGCGCGCAACGCGCTGGACCACTTCGTTGAAAGCCTGCGCAGCGAAGCGCCGCCGCTGGCACGCATCGAAGAGATGCTGGTCGCGGAGATCGATCCGCTGGGTGAGCGGGATTTCACGATTCGCGAAAGCCAGGCGCAAGAGGGCGAGTTCGTCCTCGTATCGCCGGACGTGGCCACCTGCCCCGACTGCACCCGCGATTTCACCGATCCGGCCAACCGGCGCTATGGCTACGCGTTTACCAACTGCACCAATTGCGGCCCGCGTTACACCATCATCCGCGACATTCCATACGACCGTCCGAACACCACCATGGCGGGTTTTCGCATGTGCGCGGCTTGCCGGGCGGAATATGACGATCCCGGCAATCGGCGTTTCCACGCGCAGCCCAACGCTTGCGCGGAATGCGGGCCTCAATTGTCCGCGGCCGTAACGGAAGCCCAACGGCGTCTGAGCGAGGGCGCGATTGTGGCAATCCGGGGCTTGGGCGGCTTCCACCTGGCGTGCGATCCGCGCAACGATCGGGCCGTGCGCCTGCTGCGCGAGCGCAAGCGCCGCAGCCACAAGCCGTTCGCGCTGATGGCGCGAGATCTGGCGGCGGTGGAGGCGTTCTGCGCGGTGTCGGCAGACGATCGCAAGGCGCTCACCAGCGCGCGGCGGCCCATTGTGATCCTGCCGCGCCAGGCGGCCTCCGGCATTTCAGCGGCGGTCGCGCCCGGCAACAATACCATCGGCGTAATGCTGCCCTACACGCCGCTGCATCATCTGCTGTTCGCGGGCGCGCCCCGTGCGCTGGATGCGCTGGTGATGACCAGCGGAAACCTGGGCGAAGAACCCATCGTGACTTCGAACGAAGAGGCGCTGGTTCGGCTCGGTCCGCTGGCCGACTGGTTCCTGCTGCACAATCGCGATATCTACATGCGCGCGGACGATTCGGTGGTGCGCACGTTCGAAGGCGTGGAACGCGTGCTGCGCCGGTCGCGCGGATTCGTGCCGCAAGCCATCGATCTGGGCATCGAAGCCGCCGAGATTCTGGCTTGCGGCGCGGAGTTGAAGAATACTTTTTGTCTCAGCAAGGGACGCTACGCGGTGCTGAGCCAGCACATCGGCGACATGCAGAACTACGAAACGCTGGTCTTCTTTGAAGAGACGCTGGCAAATCTGAAGAAACTCTTCCGCGTGGAGCCGCACGCCATCGCTCACGATTTGCATCCGGGGTACCTGACCACGCAATACGCGCTGCGCGTGCCGGATCTGGAAAAGATCGGCGTGCAGCACCATCACGCGCATATTGCCAGTTGCATGGCCGAGAACGGACTGCGCGGCAAGGTGATCGGAGTGGCGCTGGATGGCACAGGCTACGGGACGGACGGCCAGATCTGGGGTGGGGAATTTCTGGTGGCGGACTACGGCGGCTTCGAACGGCGCGCGCACTTGCGCTACGTGCCGCTGGCGGGAGGCGATGCGGCTGTCCGGCAGCCGTGGCGGCCCGCGCTCGCCTACCTCGCCGATACATTCGGACCGGCCGCCGAGTTTCCGGAGCTGGCTCTTTGGCGGGACGTTCCCGAGAGCCAGCGCAAGCTGGTGCGCAGCATGATCGCGCATCGCGTGAATACCATCGAGACGTCGTCTTGCGGACGGCTGTTCGACGCGGTGGCGTCGCTTGTTGGGCTGCGCCAGGAGATCGACTTCGAAGGTCAGGCGGCCATCGAACTGGAGACGATCGCGGCGGACGGCGTGGCGGACGGCTACGCGTTTGGGCTGGATGGCGATACGGTGGACTTTCGACCGGCGATCGAACGGATCGTTGCGGAGGTGCGCGCCAGGATGCCGGCGGCGGTGATCGCGGCGCGGTTTCACAACACCGTGGCGGAGGCGATTGTGGAAGTTTGCCGCCGTCTGCGCGCGGGAGAGACCCTGAACCGGGTGTGCCTGAGCGGCGGTACGTTCCAGAATATGAAGCTGCTGGTCCGCACGCTGGCGGGTCTGCGGCGGCTGGGTTTTGAGGTCTTCATCCACGCGCAAGTGCCGCCGAACGACGGCGGCATTGCGCTAGGACAGGCGGTGATTGCGACCGAGTTGCTGCGGGGGTAATCAGGGCATCTTTATGGTGTCGTCGAAGGGCAGATCGATTTCGACGGTCTTGCCGGTGTCGATGTTTATCGGCCCTGGCTTCGGGGGCTCTTTGGTGTACAGGCCCGCGGAGGAACCCGAAGGAGGCGGGCCGGAAGCGCCATCATACCCTCCCGTCGGATCGTAAATCGCGGCGGCATAAACCGGTGAGCCGGGGATATCGGAAAACGTTACCGTGCCACTCTTGGATGCGGTCATCTGCATGCCGGTGGGCATGGCGTTGCCCTGCATAAAGTCCGGCGAATCGAACAGGAACACCTGGATTTTGTGTTTGTCGTCGACAGTTCCGGACCCGGTGTACTTCACAGTCACTTTCAGGGTGCGGGTGGCGGCCTTGTCCTGGGCTCTTCCGAATTGGAATCCGGACGCGAGAGTCAACAGTCCGGCGGCGAGATAAAAGCTTTTCTTCATTGCGCTGGTCTCCTTTGGAGGTAAACGTTGAAATGGGCGATATTGTTCCCAGCATCTCACAAATCCGGCGTAGGACTGGTTTTTGGGGTCAGAGCCCTTCACCGCCGGAGGCTGGCTTCGCGCAGATCCTCACGCTGTACGCGCCGCTGCGCGCTGTTGTCCTTCCACTTGCGATAGTGATTTGCAGTGGCCAACACTGCAGGAGAGACCGAAGAGTCGCCGCGGATACCTAGGAGAACTTCGGCCACCAGACGGGCGTCATCGTCCTCCAGGCTGTCGAGACGTTTTTTCTTCCTGTCCTCCGGCATGCCCGGAAACTGTACGAATGCCGCCATCACGTTCCCGTCGTGCGGCGTTAGCAGGACCATGCTCCCTGGTTCCATATCCCAAGTCTACCGCAGCCTGGTGTCTGCGCCGGTGCCGATTGGATGCACGCCAGAAAGTATCGGGAAGGCAGCAACGCCGCGGTCTCCTCGTCCGTCGGCGGTGAACTCTTCGCGGTAGCGCGTCGATAGCGAAACCGCGATGGCCTCGTTCCCTGGCGGGAGTTCGATTTCTGTTGCACCATTCAAGTGATCCTTCCAAAGCGCCACGACGCGCGAGCGGTTGGGCCCTGTTTGAGGGCGGCTTAGTTGGGCCATGCCGAGACTCGTGAGCGAGAGCACTGAACAACCGGGGTCATCAGCCAGAACAGTCGCGTAACGCGCCGCCCATCGCTCTTTGGTTTGGGGACCGTCCATCAGCAGGGCGATGACAAGATTCGGACCGACGGCGCGAACGATGTTTGCCACAGGGTCGGGCCGTGCCAAGTCTTCACAAACGAGCGCACACACCGCCAGATTTTCGCTTATCGAAATGAAGTTGAGGCGACGACCGGTACAGTCAATGTGCTCCCACCATTGGCGTTCAGGTGAAAGGACACCTCCCAGGCCGTATTGGATGACTTGGCTTTCGTCCAGTTTCCACGGGTGGTGTTTCCTCTGGACGACGTCTTTATGCGGCGGAAACGAGAGCCACACTTCGTTGATCCCCCGTTGGGCATCGTTTTCGTGACCGCCTACGCCGGCTATAAGGAGGCACTCCTCAGGGAGGCTTTTGCGAAGGGCGCGAAACTGATCGTTTGTGATCGACAGCTCTGGCAGGACAACTCCGTCTATTCTGCCCAGCTTACGCTTCGCCTCGACATGCAGGGTTTCGACGCGCTCTTTGAGATTCTGCGGCGAGTCATCGGAAAAAGTGAAGAAACCCGAGCCTTTCGGCAACCGATCGGTCGCGTCGGCTGTCTCGCGAAACTGACTCACGGGTACTTCGAACGGCCAGGGAATCAGAAGGAGGTTGATTGAGTCAGCTTGAAGAAAAGAGTTGGACAGCCATTGAGGCGTGACCTCGCTCGCATCGCACAGGCACAAGTAATGCGATAACGAACGTTCGGTCAACCCATTTTGGGGAGTGTGCATTCGCGGCAGGACACGTAATCGGGAAGGATCAATCCAGGAACATAACGTACCCGACTCCGCCAAGAAGTCGGCCCCAAGATCCTGTATGGGATCGTATTCGCCGGCCGCCTGATCCTTCGGCGCACCAACCCCTTCGCAGGATTCGTCCGAGACGGCGGCTATCGTCATTAGCGCCTCGCAAAGTGCGCGTTGGTCCGCTGTCTTGCTCAGCGGTAACGCAAAGGACTGACATATAATCTGCCATTCAGCGGCCAGATCTTTAAGTCCTCCTATTTCGTCCACATCCTTCCTCCACTTCGCGCCCAATTCACGCACTTTGGCCGTCCATGTCTTGAAGTCGCCATCCCTGGCTGGATCGGGCGGCCAGTCTCTCAAAAGCTGCGCGTAGGCTCCGGTCCGCCGGAGCAAAGCCAGGCACCGCGCGAAGCAGTCTGGCGGCCACAGTGGAAACCGCTTATCGTCCTGCAATCGCGGAAGAATCCCGATGAGAAACTCGCCAATAGTGGCCTCGCCTGCCATTACACCCCCATGCCGCACTCCGCATGCACCGCCCGCACCGCCTTCTCCAGCCCGTCGCGGCTGACCACGATGGCAATCGTCAACTCGCTCGACCCCTGCGCAATGGCGATGATATTCACCTTCTCGCGCGAGATGGCGGTGAAGATACGTCCAGCTATGCCCGGCTTGCCTTGCATGCCTTCGCCGACGACGGCCAGCAGTCCCACCTTCTCATCCACCTGGATGGGATGCACGTAGTCGTGGGCCAGTTCGAGCGCCAGGGCGGCTTCCAGAGCCTGCCGGCTTTTCGCCAATTCCTCCGTGCGCACCAGGAAGCAGAAGGTCTGGCGGTAGCTGGAACTGGAGAAGACCAGCACCTCGACATTGGCGCGGTCGAGCGCGTCGAGCGCGCGGGCCATTACGTGTGCGCCGCTCAACTCGGGGCTGGCGGGCTCGAGCGAGATGAGCGCTACTTGCGCGAGCGAGGTGACCGCGCGCGCCCCAGTGGCCGCGCCAATGGATGGCAGAATGCGTGTGCCCGGCTTTTCGGGGGCGAAGCTGTTCTTGCTCCAGACCGGAATCTGCTTTTCGATCAGCGGCGCGAGCGTGCGCGGGTGCAGCACTTTGGCGCCGTTGTAGGCGAGCTCGGCGGCTTCCGCGTAGGTCACCTCATTCAGCACCACGGCGGAGGGCACCAGGCGCGGGTCGGCGCTCATGATGCCATCCACATCGGTCCAGATCCATAGCTCGGAAGCGTCCAGCGCGGCCGACAGAATAGACGCCGAAAAATCAGAGCCGCCGCGGCCAAGCGTGGTGGGACGGCCATCGGCGGTGGCCCCGTTGAAGCCGGTCACCACGGGCATGACGCCGTGCTCCAGCAACGGCAACAGCCGTGCGCGCGCCTTGGCGCGGGTAGGCTCCATCAGCGGCGAGGCATTCCCGAAGACCGCATCGGTGACCACGATTTCCGCAGCGTTGATGGCTTCGGCGGGCGTGTCCTGCGCATTCAGATATGCGGCGATGAGCAGCGCGGAGAGCCGCTCGCCGATGGCTACGGCTTCATCCACCGAGCGCGGCGGCATTTCGCTCAGCATCAGCATGCCGCCGGCGATGCGTTCAAACTCGGCGATCAGATGCGCGATGCCCTCGGCCGCCGCCGGTTGCCGGTCTGGCGGCAGCAGCTCACGGCAGGTGGCCAGGTGCCGCTCGCGCAGCTTGGCGATATTGGCCTCCAGGCCGGCTTGGTCTCCGGCTTCGGCGCGGCGCAAGGTATCGAGCAGCAAGTCCGTGATCTTGGACATGGCGGAGACAACGATGACAACCGGCCGGCGCGGCTGCGGTTCCGCGGCGATCGCGGCGGCGATACGCATGCGCTCGGCCGAACCGACGCTGGTGCCGCCGAACTTCATCACAAGCAGATCGTTCAACTGAAATCCTTTCCGTTAGTGATTCGTGCCCGCACGACCTTTAAAATCTCCTCTTCCACGCGATCGAGGGACAATCCCGTGGAATCGATGTAGATGGCGTCGGGCGCTTGGGTCAGCGGCGCTTCGGCGCGGGTACGGTCGCGCTGGTCGCGTTCGCGGATCTGGGCGGCGATCGCCTCGGCCGGTACATCGTCGCCCCGGTCCTGGAAGTCGCGCAGGCGGCGACTCACGCGCTCCTGCGGATCGGCGTCCAGGAAGATCTTGACATCCGCGTTGGGGAATACCACGGTGCCGATGTCGCGGCCTTCCATGATGACACTGGTGCGCGCCCCCAGAGCGCGCTGCATCTCTACCAGGGCGCGGCGCACACTCGGAATCGCGGCTACCACGGAGGCCTGTTTACCCACTTCGACCGAGCGGATGGCAGCGGTCACGTCCTCGCCATTCAGCAAGACGCGCGAGCCCTCCGGTTGCAATTCGATATCCGCCGCCAGCGCCAGCTGTTCCATGCGGTGCATGTCCGCGGTGTCCGCATTTTGGCGTATGGCCCACAGCGCCACGGCCCGATACATGGCGCCGGAGTCGATGTAAGTGAACCCCAGCCGGCTGGCAAGGCGGCGCGCAATGGTGCTCTTGCCGGCGCCGGCGGGCCCGTCAATTGCGACTACCACCAGCCGGGATTGTGTGGCCACTATGGCTTGCCCGCAACGCTTTTGACGATTCGAGAGTACATGGAAGGTAGAATAGCAGGAGCGATGCTGCCGGATGAATTCGACAAGCTGGTGCAAGAGGCGTACGGCCGGATTCCCAGCCGGTTTCGGAAGCGTCTGCAGAACGTCGCGATGCTGGTGGAAGCGGAACCCACGCCCGCGCAACTGGCGGAAGGCGGCGTGGGACCGGGGAGCACGCTGCTGGGCCTCTATCAAGGTCGGCCGTTGACCCAGCGCAGCGTCTTCGAGAGCTTCGCGATGCCCGACCGGATCACCATATTCCAGGGTCCGCATGAGCGGCTGGCCCGCGGGGATGCGCAGTTGAGACAGATGGTGGAAGAGACGGTCTGGCACGAGGTGGCGCATTACTTCGGCATGGACGAGCGGCAGGTGCGCGCGGCGGAAAAGAGGCGTGCGCGGCGCAGCTAGCTTCAGTTTTGGGGCTGCTGGGGCTGCTGAGGCTGCTGCGGCTGCTGGGGCGATGGCTGGCCGAAGCCGGTCGATGGCGTGAAGATGCTGCCGGCGCCGCCCTGGCCGCCCTGATTGTTCATCCCGAATGGCGCGCCGGTTCCGCCCTGTTGCTGCGGATTCATGCCGGGTGGCATGCTACCCATCTGTCCGGCTGGTGTGCCAGGCGCGCCGCCGTTACCCTGCACGCCCGCGAGTCCGCGATCCTTGCTCCGGTCGTAGACGAACTCCCACTCGTTGTACTTCTTGCGCTCGTTGTAAGTCTTGATAGATGGCCCTGTGGATTCGCTGGCGACGCCGGCGATGCCGCCACCGATCTGCTGGCCTCCCATGCCGGGCAATCCCGGTTGCATCTGGGGATTGGCGTTGGTGAGACCGAAATTGTTGCCCAAACCGCCCGCAGTGTTGGAATTTTGGGTGCTGGAATCAGTCCCGCCGCCGAAGCCGGACATTTGTGCCGGCTGTCCGCCGAAGCCACTCTGTGGTTGTGCTGGAAACATGCCTGGACGGCCTGGAAAGCCGCCGGCTTGGCCGGGAAATCCCGCTTGGCCCGGAATTGCTGTTTGCCCGGGATTCGCGGTGGGTGTCTGGCCCAGAGAGGGCGCCACATAGACACTGCCGCTCGAATCCTGGTTGCCGTTCTGGCTGGAATTGTTCGGAAAGCCACCAGCGCCTCCCGGATTGGACGTACCCGACATCCCAAAAGGTTGATTGGGGTTGGTGGGGTTGAAGCCGGGCTGCCCCGGGTAGACTCCTGGCTGCGTAATACGCCCGGGAGCCATGCCTGGCGTCGGGTTGGACGTCCCCGCGGCCGCGGGCGTACCCGGCGCCGGGGTATCGGCGTTGTCGCTATTGGCATTAGCACTGTCGCTGGCCGAGCTGTCGTCGCCGGTATCCGGTGGCGGCGTCGCAGGCGCATCCGGCGCCATCGCCGGCCGGTCGTCGCTGGCGCGCCGCCGCATAGCCGGATTAATCTGCTGCTGTTGGCTCGGATCGTTCTGGGCGCCCAACACAGGACCCTCGGCGATGAAAGTATTCGTGTTGGCCGGCTGCTGTTGGTCCTGGCCCTGGCCAGGCTTGTTTTTCGGGATGATGGAGTCGGTGAGCACGCCGCCATTGATGTGAATCAGGCGCCATTTTTCTTTTCCCGTCATCGGGTCGAGGTAGCGCTTGCGCAGAAATCGAATATTGTTGGTGTTTTCGAGTTCTTCGATGGTGGCTGGATAACGGCTCATTTTGCGCACGAAAACCTGGATGGCGCGCTTGTATTGTTCGCCGCGTTCGATCAGCAACTGTTCCTTGGCGCGCTGGGCCTCGAAGGCTATGCGCGGAATTTCGTTGTAGAGCGCGATGGCAATCATGGCCGCCATGAGGAAGACCAGCAGCATGGCATAGCCGGACTCGCGGGCGGCGTTGGTTTGTCTCATCCGGCCGCCTCTTCCGCCAGCGGCAGGGTCTGCTCGTGCTTGAACTGCGTATCCTCCATCACTACCGAGTTTACGCCGATGCGCACCACGCGGTAGCGCTTCTTCACCGTCTCACCCTCGGCGGCCACCAGAATATCGTCGCCATCCAGAAAGAAGGCGTGCTTGCGATTGTCGCCGCGGGCGCTTGTGTAGCCGTAGTATTTCAAGGTGATGGGCGGAGCTTGCGGCGCAGCCGGCGTCGGCGGCGGACCGGGAGGAGCCTCGGCGGAGGCCGCCTGCGACCCGGGCTTCAGTTTGATTTTGGGCTCCGGCGGGAGCGGAGGCGGAGGCGGCGCGCCGACCGCGAACAAGTTACGGCGGCCGCCTTCAAGATCCACGGCTTGCACCTTGGCCAACAGGTCCAGGCGCAAGGTAGGATCGATGGTCATGGGGTCCACACGGTCCTCGGGACGTTTCGGCTTCAGCGACGGCCGGAACTCCTCGCCGGAGCGCGATGCTGTGGCCGCGCGGCGGGTAACCGGCGAGGTCCCGGAATAAGAAGGACCCAACTGCGGTGCGGAGGAGGTCTGCGTGGTTGCGCGGCTGGGCCGGCTGGGCTCCGGGCTGGAAGGTCCCGACAGCACATTGTCATAGAAAAGGTAGGCGCCCCCCAAGACCAGGATGCCGAGGGCGTACATCTCGATTTTCTTACGGTTCGCCCCTAGTTTCATGTCGGGTTCCCCGATCGGTCGCGCACGAAGTTGTCCAACTTAATAACGACGTTGAGCAGGTCCGCAACGTTGGACTGCTGAGGCGCGGCAGTCATACTCTCGATGATCAGGAAGCGCGGCGACTTGTCGAGCAGGTTGACGAACTTAAGCAGGCTGGTGTAATTGCCCTCATAAGCTGCGCTGATACTCATCTGGTAAAGCGTGTCGCTGCCCTCGACCGGAGTCAGCTCGTAATTAACCGGGCGGGCGCTGATGCCGGCCTCGCGGGTCACGCGATCCAGTTCGGCCAGGATGGTAGAGAAGGTGATGCGCCGGTCCGTGGTGTACTCTGCCAGGAAGGCGTCGCCGTCCTGGCGCGCGCGTTCCGCCTTCGAGACCAGCGCTTTACTCTTTTCGAGACGGCCTTGCATGGCTGTCAGTTGCTGCTGCAGATCGATCTGCTGGCGCGCCAGGTCTTCAGCCGAGCCGCCCCACGGCTTAAAGGCCATCAGGGCCGCGGCAATGTTGGCTACTACCAGCACGCCCAGCGCGGCACGCACTAAGATGCGCGGGTCCTTCACATTGAAGGGCATGCTGAGGCTCGCACCGCCCGGCAGCATGCGCTGCGAAACGCTAAAGTTTCTGGACATAATTCACGCTCACACTGCAGCGGTACAGTTTATCGGTCTGGGTGGGAGGTAGCAAGCTGTGCGAGTAGACCGCGCCGAAGCTTGGCGAACTCTCCAGATTCTTCAAAAGATCGATCACCGCCACCGGCGTATCCGTGCCGACGGTCATATCGAGCGAGACCTGATTTTGCCCTGACATAGTCGGCCGTATGGACATGATCCGGACATTGTAAGGAACCACCTTTTCGAGGTCGGCGAAAATGCGCGTCCAGCTTATTCCTTTGCGGTAGAGCAGCGCGTTCAGGAAGAGACTGCGCTCCAGCACTTCGGCGTTTTCAGGCTTGCGCAGAATGGCATCCTGGCGCGCCTGCTGGGCCGAGAGGGTGTGTATTTGGGATTCCACGCGCGCGATTTCCTTGCGGGTTTGGGCCACCTGTCCGCTTTCCAGGCTGTTCAGCGAGAGCAGGAAAACCAGCAGCACGACGAGCAGGATTCCCAATGCTCCCGAGGCGACCAGCACGGCGCGGTCGCGGCGGAAGGGCTGACTGGCGAGATTTACTGGGATTCTCATAATTTACAGGCCACAAAGCGCAGCAGGCGATGAAAGTCGGCAGACCACGAAAAACGATGGTCTGCCCCACGGTTCTGAGTTAGTTGTCACGGGAAACAGACCTCAAATAGCCTAACAGGCCGGCGTTATTTTCGCCGGGCGGCGCGAGCGGCGAACGCACGGGCTGCACCTCCACACCCAGCTCGCTCTGAAACTGTTGGCGGGCCGCCTCCATGCGCTCCGCGAAGCCGCATAGCAGCAGGCGCTCGGCTTTGGCCCCGATGTTGTCTTCGATATAAACGAACGTCGGGTACAAGTCGGCGGCGATTTCGGCGACGTCGTTGGCATGCACTTCCAGGCAGCGCACCAGCTTCAAGCGGCCATTCCGCAGCACCATCACGGTGAGCACACGTCCGGTGATCTTGGCCACCACGGTGATTCCGCCATCCTCGACCAGGTTCAACGCGGCCAGCGAAGACGTAGTCACCAGGCCGGGGTTCATTCCATTTGCGCGGAACGGCGCTTCATAACGGGAGACCACCTCCAGCGGCGCGACCACCACCACCACGTCGTACTTCTTGCCTTCCGCCGGTTGCACAAAGTAGCTGATGGCCGCCGATTCGACATCGAACGGGACGCTCTTTTTGATGCGGAAACGAATGAGCGTAAGCTGTTCTTTGGTGTCGGAAGGAAAACTGTCGAAATCGAGGACCGCGATCCGCGAGCTGTAGTCCGGCAGGATAAGCGCCACATCGCGGCGCTTGCGATTTCCGTTTGGGGGGGCTATCTCCCCCACCGCGATGGATAGCTCGTCGGGCATCAGGACGTTGTCCTTCAGCGGCGTGATGGCGAGCACGCCGGGCTTCAGCGGGCGGAAGTCGAGCTCCGTTTTGGCGGCCAGGCGCGCCACGGATATGCCCGCTTCGGAAAGCTCGAAGACCATGGAGGGCGGCGGCTCCTGCAGGATGGCGGCGATGGGGGCGGGGATTTTCATATTAGTTGGCAAGAAGGCGGCCTGCGAGGCCGCCACCGGCTACGAGCCTGCCCCACTATCCTTCGATAAATGTCACCTTGTTGATCTCTTTTAACGTGCTGACGCCCTTGCGCACCTTGTCCACGGCGGACTCGCGCAGGAAGGTCATGCCTTCGTCGCGGGCCATGCGCTTGATTTCGGAGGTAGGCCGCTTGTCCAGAATTTTTTCGCGAATTTTCTCGGTGAGATCCAGCAATTCGTGGATGGCCGTGCGGCCGCGATAGCCGGTCCCGCCGCATTCAAAGCATCCGGCACCTTCCATCAGCTCCACGTGCTCCCATTCGGCGGGATCCAGTCCGGACTCGACCAGCAACTCGCGGCGCGCATCGACGTTGTCGAACTGCACGGGCCGGCGGCAATAATCGCAGATGACGCGCACCAGGCGCTGCGCCAGAATGCAGTTCAGCGCGGACACGAAATTGTACGGCTCCACGCCCATGTTGAGGAAGCGCCCCAGCACGTCGAGCACATTGTTGGCGTGCACCGTGGTGAACACCAGGTGGCCTGTGAGGGCGGAGTTGATGGCGATCTGGGCGGTTTCCTGGTCGCGGATTTCACCCACCATGATCTTGTCGGGATCGTGGCGCAGGATGGAGCGCAGGCCGCGCGCGAAGGTCAGCCCTTTCTTTTCGTTCACCGGAATCTGGGTGATGCCCTTAACCTGATACTCGACGGGATCTTCGATGGTGATGATCTTGTCCTCGTCGTTCTTGATCTCGCTGAGCGCGGCATAGAGGGTGGTGGTCTTGCCGGAGCCGGTGGGTCCGGTGACCAGCACCATGCCGTAAGGCTCGGAGATATAGCGCCGGAATTTGACCAGGTCGCTATCGGAGAAGCCCACCACTTCAAGCGAGAGCTTGGCGAACTTCTCGCTCATGGACTCCTTGTCGAGGACGCGGAGCACGGCGTCTTCGCCGTGAATCGTGGGCATGATGGAAACGCGGAAATCGATCAGGCGGCCCTTGTAGCGCACGCGGAAACGGCCGTCCTGCGGCACGCGCCGCTCGGCAATATCCAGTTCGCTCATGACCTTGATGCGCGACAGAATGGTCGAGTGCCAATCCTTGGCGATGGGCGGCATGGCGTAGTGCAACACGCCGTCGATGCGGTACTTGATGGCTACTTCCTGGTCGCGCGATTCGATGTGAATGTCACTGGCGCGCCGTTCCAGGGCGTTGAAGATGGTGGTATCCACCAGCTTGATGACCGGCGCGATGTCGTTATCGACGGCGGTGAGCTTGTCGATAGAGAGCGTCTCGTCGGAGTTCTCTTCATCCACCACCACGTCCAGCGTGAAACCCTCGGTGACCTCTTCGAGCACGCGCTGGGACTGTTCGGTCTTCTTGAGCAGGTCGGAGATCTGGGAAAGCGTGGCGACCTTGACGCGCAGCTTCTTGTTGAGCAGCAGCGCCAGCTCGTCGATCATGTTGAGGTTGCGCGGGTCGGCCAGGGCGATGTCGAGCGTGCCGTTCTGCGCGCGCAGCGGCACGAAGTTGTAGCGGAACATGAGGTCCACGGGAATGGACCGGAACAGGTCGTGGTCGATGGAACCTTCGCGCAGGTCAACATAGTCGCAGCGATAGCGCGCCGCCACGGCCTGCGCCTGGACGGCTTCGCCGGTGGGATCGATGAGTCTGGGTTTATCTGTCGCCATAATAAACTGGGGCTAAGGCAGACGACGAAAGAGGATGGTCTGCCCCACTAAGTCCATCACCTGATTGTGTCCGCCAGCGAGAAGATCGGCAGATACAACGCGATCAATACAAATGCCACAAAACATCCCATGAAAATCATGATGGCCGGCTCGATCAAAGAGAGAGCCGCGGCCATGCGCGTATTCACATCCTCCTCATAAAATTCGGCCACGCTGTTCAGCATGGTCGGCAGCGCTCCCGTGGATTCTCCGACTTCAATCATATCGATGGAGAGCGCCGGAAAGATCCCGGTGGTCTTGAGCGAAGCCGAGAGCGCCTGCCCTTCGCGCACCATTTTGCCGGCCTTATCCAAAGCCCGCCGCAGCAACGGAGTGCCCAGCGAATCCGAGGCGGTTTCGAGACCCTGCACCAGCGGGATGCCGCCCGTGAGCAAAGTGCTGAGCACCCGCGAAAACTGCGCCACCTGGTACTTCACCCAGATATCGCCCAACAGCGGCACGCGCAGCTTGACGGTGTCGATTTTGGTGCGCGCGGAATCCTTGCGCGCCCAGTAACGATACAAAAACACCAGCCCTATCACCGCCGCAAAAACCAGCAGAATGTAGCTGCGCGCCGTGGTTCCAATGGCGATCAAAATGACGGTCACCTTGGGAAGCTGGGCCTGCATGCTGGTGTAAAGCTGCGCGAAATTGGGCACCACGTAAGTCACCAGGAATACCATCAGCCCGAGGGTGAGCAGGATCAATATGGACGGGTACATCAGGGAGACCAGGACCTTCTTTTTCACCGCCAGCGAGATCTTCTGATAAGTGATGAAACGGTCCATGACTTCCGACAAGCTGCCGCTCTTCTCGCCGGCCATCACGGTGGTGACGTAGATCTTGGGGAAAATGCCCTGCATGCGGAAGGCGTCGGAAAGCAGCGTGCCATTGCGGACTTCGTCGCGCACGGACTTGATGTAGGGGCCGAGCTTGGGATCGGTGAGCCGGTCCGCCAGCAGGTCGAGCGCTTTCAGGATCGGCAGGCCGGCCCGGATCAGCGTGACGAACTGCTGGTTGAAGATCAGGAACTTTTCGATGTTGAGCTTCTTGCGCTTGGAAAACCCTACGGAGAGACCTGCGATTCCGCCCTTGGTTTTGATCGAGTAGATGAGGAAACCCTGCTGAGTGTAGCGGTCGCGCAATTCCCGCTCCGAGCCGGCGTTGGCCACCTGCTGGTGGATTTGCCCGCGCGTATCGGCGTATTTGAGCAGGAATTCGGCCATATTATTGCGCAGTCTCCACCAGCTCAGCGCCGGGCGGCATGCGGAACTGAAACAGCTTGGCTTCGAGCGGCGGATTCAACTTTTCCTGTTCGAAATCGAACTCCAGGACGGATTGATCGTACCCGGTTACCTGCACGCGTCGAATCTGGTTATCGGGGCCGACCACGAACTCCACCTTGGTGTATGGCAGGCTGTCGGTTTTGGGATCGGCCGTGATGCGCGTGCCGCCCGCGACGGATGAGCCGTGGACGTTGCGGAACTCCTTATCGAAGTGCAGCTTACCTAGCAGAAAGGCCAGCGGCGCCCGCATATCGTCGCTTTCCGTGATTTTCATCTTTTCGACCTGGTTGTTGTTGGGGGTGTACAACCACAGGAACTTGCCGTCGGAGACGAACAACTTGCCCTGGGGCGAGGTGTAATCCCAGCGCATCCGCCCAGGTTTGCGGAGAAGCAGGGTGCCGCTTTCCGTACGGCGAGGCTGCCCCGGTCCTGTATATGCCTCATGGAAAAGGACTTGAAGAGTCTGGGCATGATTGTACCGGGTTTCCACGGCTTTGAGCATCGGCGCCAGGTCCGGTGTTTGGGCGGCCAGACACACCGGCAGCAAGCACATCAGTAGCCGTATCTTGCTCACAAAGGGGATGACGCTGGCGCGGCGCGGAACGTGGAGGTTCTTGGGGCACGGGACCCGCCGCGGCTGGGATGGCCGGGGGATGACGAACGATAAAACTGGACATACGAAGCCAATTTCGCGGATGTCCTTTGGGCACTGTGGGTTAGAGGTGAATTTGCGCGGCGTGACACGGAGTTGGGCCGGGGAGGGCGATTTCTTGAGCTGGCGAGGCGAATTTCGGAATTGGAGGGCACTGTGACCGGTTGGCGTTAGGAAGAAATTTCGGGGTGAAACGGGTGGCCGTCTATACCCAGAATAGCACGCGCAGCCAGGAGTTGTTGGTATCCGGCAGGCTATTGCGCCTGGCATTCGAGGATCCGTTTATCATCCGGGTCTTCTTTGATGATGTTCAAGGTTTCCGTAGGCGCCACGCGATAGGCGAGCTTTGCAATGGTATAAATATACTCGATACACCCATGTATTGATGGGATGCTGGATGGGGGTGTCCATTGAGGAGGTCTCGTCTCCACCCAAAGAGGATGTGGGAAATGGTTCGTCCCCGTAGGAGATGGAGACGTGAAGCAGACTGACCTCGGTATTTTCTACTCGCTCGGTGAGGCTTTAGGGGAAACGGAGAAACTGGATGCGGGCGTATCTATCGTGGGGATTGGGTATATACTGCAAAATTCCCACGACTGGCTGCTGCGTTTCCTAATCGAAACTGAAGGCGTAAATCTGCCAGATACTCGCGCAGCGGCGCAGACTCTCAATGACTTGCTTTACGCGATCATCCATAAGCCTAAGGACGACACCTCGGCAGTGCTCTCAACACAGGAGATGTCCAGGCTAGTTGAGGGAATAGATAGGTTTGAAGACTGTTTCAGAAGGGAACAGAGATACCTAGATGTATTTACAGTTACGAAGAAGGGCATATACGATACACGTTTATTGATGACTGTGCCCGAAGAGAAATTTTCAGAACGCATTAGATCATTACTTCCAAAACAAACGGTCTCTGACTTGCGGCAGGCAGCCCGGTGTTTAGCCTTCGACATACCGACCGCATGCGCATTTCATATATGCCGGGCTACAGAATCCCTTATCTTGAAGTACTACGAGGCGTTATCTGGACACGGATGGACTTTCAAAAAGAGGGATTGGAAGATCTACGTGGAGCAGCTTGTTAAAGAGAATGCACCTCGTCATATCACAGACAGGCTCGACGAGATCAGAGAGTTAGACAGAAACGCTTACACGCACCCAGACCGGGACGTAACGGTAGAGGAGGCCCCTATTCAATTCGAGCTGTGCACGAGCGTGATGTTTCAAATGGCCGACGAAATCAGTCGGAAGATGCCATGAATGAGGTATCGGAAACAGTTCAGCTTCAAAACCGGGACCACTTTCGAGGATTCCCCACTTGGGTTTGGCCAAGTGGCTCCCTGCTGTTTGGATGATTGCTAACGACAAAAACGGTATTAGTTTCCTGAGAACTTCACCGTTCATGCCGTGCGCCGCCCGCGCTCGCTTTCAAACCGCCGTCATGCTCCGCGGTTTTAATCGCTCCACCATGTATGCATTGAGGCTCTTTCCTTCGCGCCGCGCCTCGGTGGCCACCTGCCGGTGTAACTCCGGTGGCATGCGCACCAGAACGCTGCCGGAGAACGGTTTCTCCGGATTTTCCTTGCGAGACGTGCAAAAACTCAGATAGTCGTCCACGGAGTCCTTTAGCGCGCGCTTCAGCTCCGCCACCGACTTTCCTTGAAAGGTGATTACGTCCCGCGTGTTAATCACTTCGCCGGTGAACACTCCGGCCTCCTCGTCGAACTCCACCACCGCGTCATAGTTCTTATACGTCACCGCGTCCCTCCTCGGGTTCGATTCCCGCCTCCTGTAAGAAGCGCCGCACCGCGGCCACCGCGCCGCGATCCGTCTCATTCCGGGGATGCGGGCGGTGAAACACCGCGCGCACCCCGCGTAACGCTACCCGCACCCGCGAGCCTCGTCCTTCGCTCACGTCGGCCCCCAGGTTCTCAAAGAGCCTTTCGATATCGCTCCAGGGGATACCCGCCCGTTTTGCGAAAACCGCTTCGAGCGTGCGTCGATGTTTCCCCGTGCCATAATGATATCATAAGTTGATATCATTGCAAGCTCCGAAAGTACCGGGCCGGCCGCCGCCCCCGCGTCGCCCGCGTTGGCGGCCTGGGAGGCCGCCGCAGGCTGAGAGCCTGCCCCACTAACCTTGTGCGCGCGCGAGCAGCCGCCGGCAGCCTTCGCGGAACACGGCTGGCTCCGTCAACAGGCTGAGCACCAGGAACGCTTCGGATTCGAAATCGAAGAAGAAGCCGGGCTGCACCAGGACGTGGTCCTCCGCCAATAGCTCCAGCGCCCACTCTTCCTCGCGGCGGATGCGCGGCACTTGCAGCGTGGCGTACCAGCCGCCTTCGACGGCCAGCGTGCGGCAGGGCGAATCGGCCGCGATTGCGGATTCGAGCCACGCCAGGTTTGCGCACACGCGCGCGGCGATCTGCGACTGAATGCCCTTGCCCAATTCCAGCAGGCGCGGCGCGGCTTGCTGCATGGGCGTGCTTACCGAAAGATATGTGTCGGCGATCCACTCCAGCTTGTCTTTGGCTTCGGTGCGGGCGGCGGCGGGGCCGGCGATCGCGATCCAGCCGAGCTTCATTTGGGGGAGACCGGCGATTTTGGATAGGCCACTCATGGAAAAGGCGAGCGATTCCGTGGTGGCGGCGAGGGTGCGCACGCGGTTGGGGTCTTCGGCGAAGGCGTAGTCGGCGAAGACTTCGTCTGAAATGAGAGGGAGTCCGAGTGACTGGAGGAAACGCAGCTCGTCGCGCTTGAAAAACGATCCCGTCGGATTGTTCGGGTTCACCAGCACAATGGCCCGCGTCCGGCGGGTTACCGCCGTTGCCAGCGCGTCGCAGTCGATCGCCCAGCCGCCGTTGTAGATCAGCGGATACGAGACCACGCGCAGCGATTCCATGGTGGCGAGAAATTCGAACAGCGGATACGATGGCCGCGGCACCATTACCTCGTCGCCCGGGTCGGCCAGCAGCTTAAAAAGATACTGATACGCCTCGCTGGTGCTGGCGGTGAGCAGAACCTGGTCCGGCGCGACCGTGTGACCGGCCTCCGCATAGTAGCGGCAGACGGCCTCCCGCGTCGGCAGCGATCCGGCAGGCTGGGGGTCGTAGCGCAACGCGCGCGGGTCCGCCAGCGCTTCCACTATCTCCTCGGGATAAGAAAAACCCGCGCGGGTGGGGTTCGATTCGGTCAAGTCCAGGATGCGATCGCCGGCATGACACTTCTGTTGCAGTAGGCGCGTGAGGCGGTTGGGAGACAGGTCCCAATGAAATCGCGACGAAAACATGCTTTGATAGGCTTGATTATATGGCCTTTCGCGGCGTGGATTACCTTTGTATCGATTCTCTGTTCAATGAAGAAGAGCTGCTGGTGCGGCAGACGGCGCGTCAATTCGTGGACGATCGCGTGCTGCCGGCCATTCGCGACTGCTATCGCGATGCGCGCTTCCCCAGCGACCTGGTGCCTGAAATGGGCCGGCTGGGATTCTTCGGCGCCAACCTGGAGGGATACGGCTGCGCGGGCATGAGCAATGTGGAGTACGGGCTGATCATGCAGGAACTGGAGCGCGGCGATTCCGGCGTGCGCAGCTTTGTGAGCGTGCAGGGCGCGCTGGTGATGTACCCGATCCACCGTTACGGTTCCGACGAGCAGAAGGACAAATGGCTGCCGCGCCTGCAAAGCGGCCAGGCGGTGGGCTGTTTCGGACTGACCGAGCCGGATTTCGGCTCGAACCCCGCCGGTATGCGCACGACCGCGCGGCGCGACGGCGGCGATTGGATTCTGAACGGCGAGAAAACCTGGATCACCAGCGGCACTCTGGCCGATGTAGCGATCGTGTGGGCGCGCGCCGAAGATGGCATCCGCGGATTTCTGGTGGAAAAGGGCACGCCCGGATTCACGTCGTCGGACATTCACGGCAAGTGGTCGATGCGGGCGTCGGTGACGTCCAGCCTGTCGCTGGCCGATTGCCGCGTTCCGGCGTGCGCGATGCTGCCCGGCGCGAAAGGCCTGAAGGGCCCGCTGGGCTGTCTTTCGCAAGCGCGCTACGGGATCGGCTGGGGGGTGCTGGGCGCGGCCATGGATTGCTACGAGACGGCCCGCCAGTATACCATCGTGCGCAAACAATTCGACGACCGGCCCATTGCGTCGCATCAACTGGTGCAGGAGAAACTGGCCTGGATGATTACTGAGATCACCAAGGCGCAATTACTGGCGGTGCAGTCCGGCAGGCTGAAGGACCAAGGCAAACTGGAGCCCGCGCACATCTCCATGCTGAAGCTGAACAACGTGAGGATGGCGCTCGACTGCGCGCGGCTCAGCCGGGACCTGCTGGGCGCCAACGGAATCACCGACGAGTATCCTATCATGCGTCACTTATGCAATTTGGAAACCGTGAAGACGTACGAGGGGACCGAGCATATCCACACGCTGGTGATCGGAGAAAGAGTCACTGGCATCGCCGCTTATAAGTAAGATGCCGAGTTAGAAGGACAGGCCGGCCTGTCCTACTGCCATGTTCTTATACGCCATTACTATCCTGGTCGGCGCTTTCCTGCTGTTCCAGGTACAACCGGTTATTGCGCGCATTATCCTGCCATGGTTTGGCGGGTCGGCGGCGGTGTGGACCACCTGTCTGCTGTTCTTTCAGTCTGTCCTGTTGCTGGGGTATCTGTACTCGCACTGGCTGTACCGGAAGTTGCAGCCGCGCGCGCAGGCACTGGCGCATATTGGGCTGCTAACGGCGAGCCTGGCAGTGTTGCCGATGTGGCCGTCCGCGTCCTGGAAGCCCACCGGCGGCGAGGACCCCACGGCGCGCATCCTGCTGCTGTTGGCGGTCACCGTAGGGCTGCCGTATTTCCTGCTGTCGACCACCGGTCCGCTGTTACAGGCCTGGTACGCGCGCCGCTATCAGGGGGCCATGCCGTACAGGCTTTATGCGCTCTCGAATGCCGGCTCGATGTTCGCCCTGATCAGTTACCCGGTCCTGTTCGAGCCGTGGCTAGGTACGCGCCACCAGGCAGTGAGTTGGTCGTCGGCATACGGCGTCTTCGTCATCCTGTGCGCCGCCACCGCGTGGTTAGGGCGGGAAGCCCCAGCGACGCAGGCTGAGTCCGCGTCGGATACGAATGACTCCGGCCGCCGCACCTTTTTCTGGATCGCGCTGCCCGCTTGCGCCTCGATTCTGTTATTGGCCATCACCAATCACCTGACGCAAAACGTGGCGGCTATTCCTTTTCTCTGGATACTGCCGCTGAGCCTCTATTTGCTCAGCTTCATCTTATGCTTTGAGAGCGCGGGGTGGTACCGGCGCACGATGTTTCTGGGGTTATTCGCGGTGGCGGTGGGCGGCATGACTTACGCGCTTTCGGCGGAGTTCCAAAACAACCCGATCAAAGTGATGATCCCGTTTTTCGCCACGGGCCTGTTTATCTGTTGTATGGTATGCCACGGGGAGTTGGCGCGCTTGAAGCCGCACCCCAGCCGGCTGACTTCTTTCTATGTGATGATCGCGCTGGGCGGCGCGCTGGGGGGCGTATTCGTCGCGCTGATCGCGCCGCGCGTTTTTTCCGGATTCTACGAATTGCCTTTGGGGCTGGCGGCGACCGCATTCGTGGTGGTGGCGGTTTTGCGCGGCGATCCGGAAAGCGGCCTGGGAGGCTCCTGGAAACGGCCGGTCCCGCTGGCCGCCGTGCTGCTGGCTTTGGCGGTGGCGGCCTATGCGGGATTCGTGATCCACGAACGCGGCAGCGATGCGCGCCTGATGGTCCGCAACTTCTATGGCGGCTTGAAAGTGATGGACGGGACGGCCTACGATACCGACGATCCGGTGCTCAGGCTGATGCACGGGACGATCACGCACGGCGAGCAATACACCAATCCAAAGCTGCAGGGGCGGCCGACCACTTACTACGGACCGAATTCCGGCGTAGGCCGCGCCATCAGGCAGGACCAGCAAAGCGGGCCGGTGCGGGTGGGCGTGATCGGGCTGGGGACGGGCACGCTGGCGGCTTACGGCCGCGCGGGCGACTATTTCCGATTCTACGAAATCAATCCGCTGGTCCTGCGCCTGGCTTGGACGGAATTCACTTTTCTAAAGATATGCAAGGCCCAACTGGAGGTGGCGCTGGGCGACGCACGGCTCTCGCTGGAGCGCGAACCGCCGGAGAATTTCGACGTGCTGGCGGTGGACGCATTTTCGAGCGACGCGATCCCGGTACACCTCCTTACGCGCGAAGCGTTTCTCTTGTACTTCCGGCATTTGAAGCCGGAGGGCGTGTTGGCGGTGCACGTGTCGAACAAGCATCTGAATCTAACTCCGGTGGTGAAGCTGGCGGCCGCGTCGCTAGGGAAGGATGCGCGCATGGTGGACACCGAAGACGAAGAAAATGACGTGTTCGGGTCCACCTGGGTGCTGGTGACTTCCAGTGCCGGTTTCTTCGACGGGCCGCTGATGCGCGCGGCGGGGCAAACGGTGCCGCTGCCGGGGAAAATGCGCATGTGGACGGACGACTACAGCAATCTGTTTCAGATTCTGAAATAGACAGCTTTCAGCAAGGGCGAGCCGCTGATAGCTACTCATACCTCAGGCAGACCATGGGGTCGACGCGCGCGGCACGGAGGGCTGGCAGCAGGCCTGCCAGGACAGCGACGGCGATCAGCAAGAGCGCCGAGGCTACGAACACCGGCGGATCGACGACGTTCACCCCGTACAGCAGGCTGCGCAGCAGCGGCACTATGGCGAACGCGGCGGCTAAGCCCAGCGCCGTACCGGCGAAGGCCAGGGCGGCCGTCCGGAAGAGAACACCGGTGACGATAACCCCGCGGGATGCCCCCAGCGCCATGCGGATGCCGATCTCGTGGGTGTGTTGGGCTACCGAATATGCCACCACGCCATAGATCCCGACGCCGGCGAGCAGCAACGCGAAGGCTGCGAACAAAGCCATCAGCAGGGCTTCAAAACGGCGCGGCGCGATGGAGTCCGCCACGAGTTGGCGCATCACGGCGACGTGGGTAACCGGCTGGTCTTTCGCCACGCGCCAGATTTCCGATTTCACGGCGGCGGCCAAACGCGCCGGATCCGATGCGCTGCGCACCGCCAGGGCGAACTCCTCTGGCGCGAAGTGTGGCGAGAAGGGAATATAGAGGTAGGGGTGCACTTCGGTATCGAGGCCGGAAGCGCGGGTATCGTCCACGATGCCGACGACGGTCATTCCCGCGAGCTTACGCCCTACCGGATCGGCGACCCCAGGCCAGCGCAGGCGGGCGCCCAGTTGACTGACGACCGCCGCGAGGTTAGTTCCCCGGTCGTCGACGGAGGTCTCCCTGCCGGACCTCAGCCGGATACCGAGCGTGCGGAAATAGGCGGGCGTGATGGCGCGCACGCGGAACATCACCTGACGGCTGTCAGCGTCATCGGGCCCCAGCCCCCAACCTTCGGCTTCTCCAGTGAGGGGCAGCGTGCTCACGGCCGCGGCGGAGATCACACCGGGCAGAGCGGCGCACCGGGCAATGAGCTGATCGGCGAGGGCGGCGCGCTGCTTTTCGTTATATCGCGCATCCGGCAACAATAGCCGCATGGTAAGGACGTTTTCGGCATGGAAGCCTAGCGGCGTGTGGGCCACGGCAACGAAGCTTTTGGCTAACAGGCTAGCCGCCACCACCAGGACCAGCGAAAGCGCGAACTCGGCGGCTATGAGCGCGGTGCGCAAGCTGGAACGCGTTCCGGCAGCGCCACGGCCTCCGGATTTCAGCGCGTCCCCGGTGTCGCGGTGGGCCGTGGCGAGCGCGGGTGCGGTTCCGAACAGGAGAGTCGTCAGCAGCGCGAGCGCCAGCGCGAAAGCCAACACGCGCGCATCGAGCGTGGCGGCGGAGATGCCCGGAACTCCGGCGGGCGCGATGGCCACCAAAGCACGAATGGCGATAGCGGAAAGCGGAATCGCGAGCAGCGCGGAGCACAATGCCAGCACCAGCGATTCGGTCAAAAGCTGGCGCACGACGCGGGATCGCGCCGCGCCAAGCGAAATGCGCAGGGCGATTTCCGGCTGACGGCGCAGCCCGCGCGCGATCAGCAGATTCGCCACGTTGACGCAGGCGATCAGCAACGAGACCACCACCGCCACGAAGAGGATGGCCAGCGGCCTGCGCGCCTGCCGCGAGACGGTATCCTTCAACGAACGCACGGTCAGATCCGGCTCGGAAACCGGATCGCGCAGGATGCGGCGCAGCTCCGCGCGCGCCTGGCTCGGCGGAATACCGGGGCGCAGCCGGGCGATCATCGCGAAATTCCAGCAGCCGCCGCAGGTACGCTCGTCATTCAACATCGCCATGGGCCGCCACATCTCCGCGGGGGGAAAGGTTCCGGCCCAGATGGGCAATTCCGGCCCGTCCGGAAACTGGAAACCCGGCGGCATGATGCCAATCACCGTTTGCGGAACGCCGTTGACCAGCAGCTTGCGGCCGAGCACGTGCGGATCGCCGCCAAAGCGCCGCTTCCAGAGGCTGTCGCCGATAATGACCACGGTGTCGCCCTTCGGTTGGTCTTCCTGCCGCGTAAAGGTGCGGCCGAGGCGGGCCTTCACGCCCAGCAAGCCAAACAGGCTGGCCGATACGCGCGCCGCGGGCACCCGCTCAGGTTCGCCATTGCCGCCTGCCAGATTCAGCGAGACGTTGACAAAGAGCGCGGCTTGCTCGATAGACCGCGCCTCACGGCGGAAGGTGTCGTATAGCGGCGCGGAGACGGCGCCGCCCACGGAAATCGCGACCAGCCGCGCGGGATCGCGATACGCCAAGGTTCGCAGCAGCGCGCTGTTCACGATGCTGAAGATGGAAGTGGTGGCGGCTATGCCGAGGGCCAGCGACAATATGGCAACGGCGGCGAAACCGGGGTTCTTGCGCATGGCGCGTAAGGCGTACCGCGTGTCCTGCGCCATGGCGTCCACTTGGGGCAGGCCGCGCTGATCGCGATAACTCTCTTTGGCGCTTTCCACTCCGCCGAACTTTAGCAGGGCTTGGCGGTGGGCTTCCTCCTCGGGTATGCCGCAGGCGCGGTTGTCCTCGGTCTGCATCTCCACGTGCGCCTGCATCTCGATGGCCAATTCATCTTCGCGGCGGGCGCTCGCGAACGTGCCGGTGAGGCGCTTCCAGGTGCGGCGCAGGGCTCGCATGACGTTTCTCCCCGCAGCGCGAACCGTCAAGGCCAGCGCGCCTTGCGGGACTTCGCTGCTGCCTTCCATGTTGGCTTCCCATAGGAATGTATCAGGTTGCCTGTGGGATTGCAACAGGTAAATCGGAACCGCTCGCGCCCGGCCCGGTAAGCCTCGCTCCGGAACCGGACCGTGCTACCCCTATTAGTGTCCGCTGGTTTAGGGTATCATTCTAGTGCGAAGAATTATATGAAGATCGGCGGATCTCTAGCTCTGAAGCTCTGTTTATCCTTGGCTGCAGCCGCGGCGGCGGCCGCGCCGGTCATGCCCGCGACGCTGTCGGCGTCGCCCAGCGCTGTAGTTTTTCAATACAGCCAAGGGCAAGCGGAGCCTCAACCGGTGTTCGTAACCGTGACTGCCAGCGATGGAAGCTCGCCGGCTCTTAGTGTGACCATAACACCCGGCACTGGTACCCCCCCCGCACTTTTCCCCCAGCCGCTGGTCCACGGCAACTCGATGCAAGTCTATCTGGATACCGGCACATTCGATCAGTTGGCCAGCCAGCCGGGCACGTATACGGCGGCCATCGCCGTTACCGCGACGGGTTTCCCCAGCTTGACTGTCCCGGTTACGCTCACTGTCGGCGCCGCCATCTCGATTATTGCCTCGCCCGTATCGCTAACGTTCAGCGTGCCATCCGGCCCGACCGTCCAAGCCATCCAACTCTCAGGCAGCGGCGGCGCTGCGGTCAGCTTCTCGGTGACATCGAGTGTTTCGGGGACCGGGAACTAGTTGACCGCCAGCGCGAACGTCAGTTATACTCCGGCAACTCTCACCGTCACAGTAGATCCTCTCAACCTGACTGCCGGAACATATAATGGCAACGTCACGGTGACCCCCTCGTCAGGCGCCGTTGTCGCCATTCCCGTCACGCTGCAGCTCGAACACGCTGACCGCCAGTCCCTCTTCTCTCACATTCCCTTACACGGTGGGTGGAACCACGCCTCCGGCGCAGGTGGTCCAACTGACCAGCCCGATTTCGAACGACACTTATGCCGCCCAGGCTGCCAGTACCGGCAACTGGCTCCTGGTTAATGGAGGGACGACGCAGATATCCGGATCGCTGCCCGCCAATCTGAATGTGACCGTGAATCTGACGGGCCTGGCGATAGGCAACTATCCGGGCACCATCACCGTGACTGACGCGGATGGCGGCGTACAGAGTATCCCGGTCACACTGGAAGTCAGTGGTGTATCGAGTGTCGCCAATCCTACCTATTTGACGTTTGTAGCGCAAGTAGGGGGATCGCTTCCCGCGCCGCAGACGCTGGTGGTGACCGATGCCGTCAACTCCTCGTATACCGCTACGGTCACTGGAAACTGGCTTTCGGCTTCCGCAACCAGCGGCCCGCCTCCCAGCCAGGTGATCGTTACGGCCAATCCCGCGGGACTGGCTGCGGGCACTTATTCAGGCAGTGTCATCGTCGACATGGACACGCACGAACAGGACGTTCAGGTTACCTTAGTCGTTTCCGCGAACCCGGTGCTCACCACTACCCCTGGCGAGTTGATTTTGAATTACTTCGGCGGCAACTCGCCTCCGGCGCCGTTGGCTCTCGATGTGGGTGTTCCCAGCCAGCCGTTCCAGTCGTTTGCTGTCGCCCCCGGAATGCCCAGTTGGTTACAGGTCGGTTCTAGCGGCTCCAGCCTGAATACTCCCGCCAACCTTACCGTGACGCTGGCTCCGCAAACCCTGCCGAGCGGCACCTACGTGGCGGATATCATCCTGACTCCGGGGACGGCGGGCGGCTCTTCGGTAGTGGTACCGGTCCTGTTGACGGTCGAGGACGCCACAGCGGTTGTCTCCAACCCGGCTTCGCTTAGTTTCAGCGCTCCCGCGGGCGGTTCGCCGCAAAGCCAGACGATCGAAGTATCTGCGGCCTCGGCCACCGCCTTCACCGCCAGTACTACTCCCACGGGGAGTTGGCTCTCCGTCTCCCCAACCAGTGGGACGGCCAACACCAGCAACACGCCGCTTACGGTTACGGCCGATGCGACCAAGTTAGCAGGGGGAACCTATCCGGGCACGGTCGAGCTGACTACCGCGGGCGGCGTGACCACGCAGATTCCAGTCGCGTTCACGGTGGCCGGCGGCGGTGTTCCGTTCACCGTCAGTCCGGCTACGCTGGCATTCACGTATACCCAGGGTGGAACCCTACCGGCCGCGCAGAGCCTGCAGATCGCCGGCTCGCTGAGCTTCACGGCGAGCGCCGGTTCGAGCGGCGGCACGTGGCTGGCAGTGACTCCGGCTTCGGGAACAGGCAACGCAACTTTGAGCGTCTCGGTCAATCCGTCGAGCATCGCTCCCGGCACGTATAACGGCAGCATTACCATCACTCCGGCGGGCGGCCCGGCGCAAACCGTCTCCGTGACGCTGACCGTCTCGGCCGCGGCATCCCTGGCCGCCACGCCGAATCCGCTGGCGTTCGCGTACGCCGCGGGTAACCCGCCTCCCGCGGCGCAAACCGTGTCGGTCACTTCGGTGGGCGCGCCAGTCACATTCACAGCTACGGCTGCGAGCAGTGGATGGCTCTCGCTGACACAGAGTGCCTCCACTACGCCCGCTACACTGTCGGTTACGGTGAATCCCGCCGAGCTGGGAGCCGGTTCATATAACGGCTCCATCGCTCTGAGCGGCGGTTCCGGAACTGTGCAGATAACCATTAATGTCACTCTTACGGTGACCGCGCCGCTGCCCGTAATCGGCAGCGTGGTCAACGGGGCCAGTTACCTGGCCGGCGACATTTCGCCGGGCGAGATCGTCACCATATTCGGGACTGCGCTGGGGCCGGACGCGGGCGTGGCGGCCACCGTCGATGCTAAGGGATACATCGAGAGCGCCCTCGCTAATGTCACGGTCACGTTCAACGGCTACCCCGCGCCGATCCTGTACACCAACGCGGGGCAAATCAATGCCATCGTACCCTATGAGCTGGCGGGCGCCTCGAATGTCTCGGTGGAGGCGATGTTTGGAAGCGCGCGATCCAACTCGGTGACTTTGCCGGTGGTTTCGAGCGCGCCGGGTATTTTCAGCGCCGACGCCACCGGCCAAGGTCCCGGCGCCATCCTGGACGTAAACTATAACCTGGTTTCCTCCGCCAATCCGGTGAGCGCCGGTTCCGCCATACAGATCTTCGCTACAGGGCAGGGCCAGACTGCGCCGGGCGGCGTTGACGGGCTGATCGAGCCGTTGTCCTTGCCGTTGCCTGCTCCGCTGCTGCCGGTGGGCGTGACCCTCGGTGGAGTGCCGGCGCACGTCTTGTACGTAGGCGCCGCGCCCGGACTGGTGGCTGGCGCGCTGCAAATAAACGTAGTCGTGCCCGAAGGAGTAGCTTCCGGCGCGGCTCCGTTGTTGGTATCGTTTGCCAATATCGACAACAGCCAGGCGGGCATCACGGTGGCGATCCAGTAGCACGCGGCCATGGCCCGATAAATGGTACGATGATATGTAAGCTCCCCGGCACTCGAAGCTCATGAAATTTGGCGTTATTGTCTTCCCCGGCAGTAATTGCGATCACGATGCCTGGTTTGCGGTGAACCACAACCTGGGCCAGCGGGCTGAATTCATTTGGCACGATTCGGCGACTCTGGGCGACATCGATGCGGTCATCCTGCCGGGCGGCTTCGCCTACGGCGACTATCTGCGGTGCGGCGCGATCGCCAAGTTCTCGCCGGTGATGGCGGCCGTGCGCAAGTTCGCGGCGGATGGCGGCCTGGTGCTGGGCATCTGTAACGGCTTCCAGATTCTGGTCGAAGCCGGCCTGCTGCCGGGCGCGCTGATGCGCAACCGCAATCTGAAATTCATGTGCCGCGAGGTGCGGCTGCGCACAGAGACGCTGGACTCTCCATTCACGGCCGCCGCGGAAGCCGGCCAGACGCTGCGCATGCCGATCGCTCACGGGGAAGGCTGCTACGTAGCCGGCGAGCGCACTCTCGACGAACTGGAGGCCGAAGACCGCGTCGCGTTCCGCTACGTGGAGAACCCCAACGGCTCCATGCGCGACATTGCCGGGATACTGAACGCACAGCGTAACGTGCTGGGCTTGATGCCGCATCCGGAGCGCGCCACCGAGCCGTTGATGGGATCGAGCGACGGCCTTGTGATTTTCCGGTCCATGGTAAGAGCAGTGGCGACAGCACCGGCAACGGCGGCGGCGCTTCAACCTGCGGCGGCCCTCCGGATATGAGCACGCTCGCGATTACGCCCGACCTGATCGCGCAGCATCAGCTCACCGAATCGGAATACCGGAAAATCGTCGACATTCTGGGGCGCGAGCCCAATTATACGGAGCTGGGCGTCTTCAGCGTGATGTGGAGCGAGCATTGCTCGTACAAGAGCTCCCGCCTGCACCTGAAGAGACTACCCACGCGCGGGAAGCTGGTGGTGCAGGGTCCCGGCGAAAACGCAGGCATTATCGATGTGGGCGGCGGCTACGTGATCGCCTTCAAGATCGAATCCCACAACCACCCCAGCTTCATCGAGCCGTTCCAGGGCGCGGCCACGGGGGTGGGCGGCATCCTGCGCGATATTTTCACCATGGGGGCGCGGCCTATCGCGGTGCTGGATTCGCTGCGCTTCGGTCCGCTGGACGATCCGCAGGCCGGCCCGCGCAATCGCCGCATCCTGCAGGGCGTGGTGGCAGGCATCGCGCACTACGGCAATTGCTTCGGCGTGCCCACGGTGGGCGGCGAATGTATTTTCGAGGCGTGTTACAACGGGAATCCGTTGGTGAACGTCTTCGCGCTGGGCGTGGCGAAGAAGGAAGACATTTTCTACGCCAGCGCCGCCGGCGTCGGCAACCCGGTGATCTACGTGGGCGCCAGGACCGGCCGCGACGGCATCCACGGCGCTTCCATGGCGTCGGCCGAGTTCACCGAGGAATCCAAACAGAAGCGGCCCAACGTGCAGGTGGGCGATCCGTTTCTCGAAAAGCTGCTGTTGGAGGCGTGCCTGGAAGCCATGCAGACGGGCGCGATTGTGGCTATTCAGGACATGGGTGCGGCGGGCCTCACCTGCTCGACCTGCGAGATGGGCAGCCGCGGCGGCACCGGCATCGAAATCGAATTGGACCTGGTGCCGCAGCGCGAGACCGGCATGACGCCGTATGAGATCATGCTCTCCGAATCGCAGGAGCGCATGCTGCTGGTGGCCGCCAAAGGCCGGGAAGGCGAGGTCTTCCAGGTTTTCCGCAAATGGGGCTTGGATGCCGTCACCATTGGTACGGTTACGGCGGATGGGCTGCTGCGCGTCAGGCAGCATGGCAGAACGGTGGCCGAGATCCCGAACCGCGAACTAGCGGACGAAGCGCCGCTTTACGACCGTCCGCATCGCAGGCAGGTAGCGGCCCGGCGGGCGAGGGGGCCAAGCGGCGTGGCGCCGATTCCGAACGCGCAGGATGCGCTGATGGCGCTGTTGGCGTCGTCCGATATTTGCTCTAAGCGCTACATTTGGGAGCAATACGACTACATGGTACGCACCAACACGCTAGCCGGTCCGGGAGCCGACGCGGCGGTGGTGCGCATCAAAGAAAATGGAGTGTCCATTGCGATGTCGCTGGATGGCAACAGCCGCTATTGCTATCTCTCGCCGCGCGAAGGCGCCATGCTGGCGGTGGCCGAGTGCTGCCGCAACCTGGCCACCGTGGGCGCGCAGCCGGTGGCCGCCACGAATTGCCTGAATTTCGGAAACCCGGAGCGGCCCGAAATCATGGGGCAGCTGGTGGAAGCGATCGAGGGTATGTCCGAAGCATGCCGCTTCTACGGGACGCCGATCACGGGCGGCAACGTCAGCCTGTATAACGAAACGCTGGGCGAAGGCATCTGGCCGACGCCGGTGATCGGCATCGTCGGACTGATGCAGACCGCGGCGCCGGTGACGCGGGATTTCAAGACTCCCGGCCGGCCGATCGTGCTAATAGGCGGCATCGGCGAGTGTGACGACCTCCATTTCGGCGGCACCGAATATGCGAAGGTGATTCTGAAGGAGCTTTGGGGCCTGCCCCCGGCGCTGGATATGGACTACGAGAAGCGAGTCCACGACGCCATGCGGGAGATTATCGCGGCGGGCCTCGCGGAATCGGCCCATGACGCGAGCGATGGCGGTGTGGCGGTGGCGGCGGCCGAATGTTGCCAGGGCGGCGTGGGCGCGGCGCTCGATTTCGATGCGGACCTGAGCCCGGAGTTTCTGCTGTTCCACGAAGGGCCCTCGCGCATTCTGGTCTCGACGGCCAGCCCGGATGCGGTGGTGGAAATCGCCGCGCGGCACGGGGTGGCGGCGCCGCGGGTGGGTATCACGATGAAGCACGCCCTGGCCATCGGCAATCGCGGCGCGGCGCTGGTTTCCGTTACTATCGACAGCCTGAAAGCGGCCTATGAAGGGTCGCTCGAAAAGCAACTGCAGTCATAAAACGGTCTCATACAATGTTCGACAAATTCCACGACGAATGCGGAGTAATTGCCGTTTACGGCCATCCGGAGGCCGCCAAAATGGCTTACCTGGGCCTCTACGCGCTGCAGCATCGCGGCCAGGAAAGCGCGGGCATCTGCACCAGCGACGGCGCCGAAATCTACTGCCAGAAGTCCATGGGGCACGTGGCGGACATCTTCACCACCGCGGTGTTGGACGAACTGCCGGGCGAATTGGCCATCGGCCACACGCGCTACTCGACGGCCGGCGACACGGCGCTGCTGAACGCGCAGCCCTTCTCGGTGGCCTGCAACAAGGGCCGCGTGGCTGTGGCGCACAACGGCAACATCACTAACGCCATCGAACTGCGCACCGAACTGGAGCGGCGCGGGTCGATTTTCCAGGCCAACAGCGACACCGAAGTGATCCTGCACCTGGTGGCGCACTCCTCCGAGCGTACGCTGGCGGGCGCATTGCGCGACGCGCTGTTGCAGATCGAGGGGGCGTTTTCGCTGGTGTTCCTGGCCGAGGACCGCATCATCGTGGCGCGCGATCCGCACGGCTTCCGTCCGCTGGCCATGGGGCAGATGGAACTGAACGGACATGCCGGCTACGTCTTCGCATCCGAGACCTGCGCTTTCGATCTGATCGGCGCGGTTTACCTGTGCGAAGTGGAGCCCGGCGAAATGATCATCGTGGGCCCCGAGGGAGTCACGCGCGAGCGCTTCGCGCCGGAGCGCCCGCTGGCGCAGTGCGCCTTCGAGCACGTCTATTTTTCGCGCCCGGATTCGATTGTCTTCGGCCGCCCCGTGCAGGAATCGCGCGAAATGCTGGGCCGCCTGCTGGCTCGGGAGCATCCCGCGGATGCGGATGTAGTGGTGCCGGTGCCGGACTCCGGCGTGGCCGCGGCCCTGGGATACTCGGCCGAGTCCGGGCTGCCTTTCCGCCATGGGCTGATCCGCAATCACTACGTGGGCCGCACGTTCATCGAGCCATCCCAGGCAATTCGCGATTTCGGCGTGAAGCTGAAGCTCAACCCGGTGCGCTACCTGCTGGAAGGCAAGCGCATTGTCCTGGTGGACGACTCTCTGGTGCGCGGCACCACCAGCCGGAAGATCGTGCGCATGATGCGGCAGGCCGGCGCGCGCGAAGTACATTTGCGCATTTCGTGTCCGCCCACGATTTCGCCGTGCTTCTACGGCGTGGATACCCCTACCAAGCGGGAGTTGATCGCCGCTAATAATAATGTGGAAGGCATCCGGCGGTTTGTGGAGGCGGATACGCTCGGCTATCTGTCGCTGCCTTCGCTGCGCAAGGCAGTCGGCGACAGCGAGAAGCATGAATATTGTTACGCGTGTTATTCGGGCGACTATCCGACTGAGTTAGTCAACATCGAGCAGTTGATGCACAGCTCGAAGTAGGACGCCGGCCTCACGGTGCGGGGAACGGGCGGTCGCTATCTCCCGTGGGAATCGATACAGAATGATTCGCCAGTATAAGGAAAATCTATGAGTGATCAACCCGTCGATGAAGTGGACATGCCGGCCGAGATCGACTTCAGTAAAGGCATCCGCGGCCTCCATCATATTCCGCCCGGTGCGAGGGTGCTCATGCCAGCTTCTATCGAGCGAAGCGTGTGGGAGTACTTCTCCGGTAAAGCCGAACAGGGTGGCGTGGATCTGTCGGAGCTCTTGACCGAGGTACTGAAACGCGACATCGAGATTAACGAGGCATTGAAGCAGCCTTAACTTGACGCGTGACGCCAGCCAATACGTTGAAGGGCAGCGAAAACACGCCGCGCTTTCGACGACGGCCACGAACTCATGCGGCAACTTGGAAGTCGGTCTTCGCCGAATCGGGTGGCAATTCGCCGTGGGCTATTCGATCAGCCACGACTTCGCGCGCCGCTGCCTCGGCTCTCGCGATGGCCTCATGCCGCGATTCCCCGTACAGCAGGATGTTCAACTCCGGAACCTCGGCAATCCAGCGGTCGTCGGGCTCCCTATCCAGCTCAATTGTAAGCTTCATGTCGCAAAGCTACCACGGCTGCCCGGGCTGTTGCACTATTGCTTGATCACCGTGCCGTCGCGCCGCCGCACTTCGCCCCAACCGCCGTTGAGACGCTTACGTTCGTCCGATTCGAAGCTGCCATAGGGATATTTGGCGGCCAGCTTCTCGTCGACCTCAATGCCCCAGCCGGGCCCGTCGTTGGCGTTGAGGTAGCCATTTTTCATCACCGGGCAGCCGCGGAAGACTTCCTGCAGGCGATCGTTGAAGGGCGAGTACTCCTGGATGCCGAAGTTATAACACACCACATCGAGGGTCACGTTGGCGGCGTGTCCAATGGGCGAGACGTCGCCGGGGCCGTGCCAGGCGGTCTTCACGCCATGGATCTCGGCCATGGCGGCGATCTTGCGTACGGGCGTGAGACCGCCGGCCTGCGTCACGTGGATGCGGATGTAATCGATCAGGCGTCCGGTGATGAGTGGCGTCCACTCGTGCGGACTGTTGAAGAGCTCACCCATGGCGATAGGCGTGGCGCACTGGCTGCGGATCTGTTGGAAGTAGGCGATGTCTTCGGGCGACAGCGGATCTTCCATGAAGAACATCTTGAAGCGCTCGGCATCCTTCAGGAATTGGACGGCCTGGTTGGGCGAGACGCGCTCATGCACGTCATGCAGCAGTTCAACCTCGTCGCCAAGCTGCTTGCGGCACTCTTCGAACAACTTCAGCGCGCGGCGGATGTAGTAGGCCGGCTCGAAGACCGGGCCGTCATGCAGTACGCCCAGAGCGGCCGCGGCAGCGTCGCCGCGCGCGGCGCCATAACCCGCCATGCCGGGCACCCCCACCTGGACGCGCACGTGCCGGAAGCCCTGCTCTATGAACTGGCGGGCCTGGTCTATGGTCTGCTGAATCTCGGCGCCGGCGGCATGCGTGTAGCAGGCGGCGGCTTCGCGGCACTTGCCGCCGAGAAGCTGGTAAACCGGCATGCCGGCCTGGCGTCCCTTAATATCCCAGAGTGCCTGATCGACGCCGCTGATGGCATTGTTCAGCACCGGACCGTTGCGCCAATAGGAGCTGTTGTAGCAGGCCTGCCAGATGTCTTCGATGCGATCGGCGCGCTTGCCGATGAGGAATGGGCGCAGGTACTTCTCGACGGCGGCGTTGACCAGCTCGGCGCGCTGCGTGAACGTGGCGCAGCCGTAGCCGTAGAGGCCGTCCTGATCGGTCGCGATCTTGACCACGGAGAGGCGCAGGCCGGCGGGCGCCGTGGCGATTACGGTGACGTCCTTGATGATGGGCGCCGGAAG
>DATKFU010000235.1:0-68260 GCA_035511215.1 Bryobacteraceae bacterium
GAGAAATATGTCCACCACTTTAACGTGGGTCTTTACAGTCTGCGCGGGATCTTAATAAACTAGTTAATCTATTTTATTAATAGACTAGCTGATATCTTCGGAGGAAACGTGCGTTACCATAACACCATTCGAATCGCTGCCCTGCTACTGGCTTCGGCGGTTCAAATACTTTACGCTCAATTAGATACAGGAGCCATCGCAGGCACCGTGAGGGATTCATCGGGAGCCGTGCTGCAGTCCGCTAAAGTGACCATCGTCGAGACCGAAACGGGTATCGCCGCCTCGTTGTTGTCGAACAACGACGGATTCTACTCGGCGCCCGCGCTGCATATCGGCCACTATACCGTCTCGGTATCCGCCGCCGGCTTCACCACCGAAACGAAGAAGGGAATTGAGCTCAGAGTGCAGGACCGGCTGAACGTCGACTTTTCGCTGTCGCCGGGCCAAACCACGACTGTGGTTACTGTGGAAGGCGGCGCTCAGCTGCTCCAAACTGAAGACACTTCCATGGGGCAAGTGGTGGATGATGCGACCATGCAGAACCTGCCACTGAATGGGCGGAATTACATCCAGCTGGCGACGCTGGGGTCCGGAACATCGCCATCGCGGCGCGGGGCTGAACGCGATACTTTCATCGCGAACGGCGCGCGTGAGCTACAAAATACATACCTGCTGGACGGCGTCGACAACAAGAACAAGATCGTGGGATTCGACAGTTCCGCCGCGCAAGCCATCGAGCCGGTGATCGACGGCGTGCAGGAGTTCAAGGTGGAGACCAGCACGTTCTCGGCTGAGTACGGCCAAGCCGCCGGCGCGGTGGTCAACGTAACGCTGAAATCCGGCACCAACCAGTTCCACGGCAGCGCGTGGGAGTATATCCGGAATTCATTTTTCGACGCGAAGCCGTACTTCCAGGTGCTGGGGCAGAAGCCGTTCTACAATCAGAATCAATTCGGCGCGACTTTTGGCGCCCCCATCATCAAAGACCGCACGTTTTTCTTCGGCAGCTGGCAGAGCTTGCGCTCCGTGGATCAAGTGCCGCAGGAGGCGACTGTTCCGACGCTGGCGCAACGCAGCGGCGTATTTACCACCACGATATACGATCCCAACACGACCACGCCGAATCCCAACGGATCGGGATACGTGCGCACGCCTTTCCCGCATAACACGATTCCGACCAGCGACTGGGACACCGTAGCGGCGCAGTTGCTGCCGTTGTATCCGCTGCCGAACCTTACGGGCGCGAGCAACTACTTCTCCGACCAGGCAGAGCGGCTGGCTAACGACCAATACAACTTCCGGTTGGATCACCGGTTCAACGACAAAGACACCTTCTTCGCGCGCTATTCGCGGACCGAGGGAGAGAACATTCTGCCCGCGCCGTTGCCGCCGCCTGCGAGCAATCCCAGCGACGTGTGGCCGGATGCCCGCTCGGTGGCGGCCAGCGAGACACACATCTTCCGCCCCAACCTGATCAACGAATTGCGTTTCGGTTACATGGAGACGCGCGAAATACAGCAGGTGCCCGGCGTCAATGAAGACGCGCAATTCGGCATCACCGGCGCTCCCAATTATCCGGAAGTTCACGGTTTGCCGACCTTCGCCATCAGCGGCCTGAACACGCTCGGGACGACCGGTCCCGGCACGCTGCCGCTGGGCGCCACCGGGTCGGGTAACCTGCCGCTCAACAAACAGGGCAAAAACCAGCAGTTTTTTGATAACCTCTCGTGGGTTAAAGGGCGCCACACCTTGAAGTTCGGAGTCGACATCGAACAAGTGATGCTGTATGGGTATGTCACCCTTTCTGCCCGCCCTGCTTACACTTTTACAGGTGTCTTTACCCAGAATCCACAGAGTCGCGCAGGCACGGGATCGGCGTTCGCAGACTTCCTGCTTGGGGAGGTGAATCAGCTTACCGTCTCCACTCGACCCAGGAACTGGGAAAAGCAACACACCGTGGAGAGTTATGTTCAAGACGACTGGAAACTCAGTCCCAAACTGACAGTGAACCTGGGCCTGCGTTACGAGTTGGCCATGCCATGGTATGAAATCCATAACGACTTTTCCGATTTCATTCTCCAGCCTGGCCCCGCCTACGGCATGCTGGTGACGGCGCCGGACGCCAGTCAGTACGGCTTAAGAAACTCGTTTGCCACACCGGACACCAAGAACTTCGCGCCGCGCGCCGGACTGGCTTATCAACTGACTCCTAAGACGGTGCTCCGCAGCGGATTCGGCGTATTCTACGGACGCACGGATGAGAACCTGGGCATCTCCAGCCGGCCCACCAACAATCCGCCTTATTTTCTGCGCTCGATCGACACCAGCGATCAGATTCACACGCTGATGACGCTCGCGGGAGGCATACCGCCGAATCTTTTGAATCCGAACGACGTGATTCAATCGAACGTGAATTCGTGGCCCATCTATATGCCCCTGCCCTACACGTACGAATGGAATCTCAACCTGCAACAGCAGTTGGGAGGTGGATTTACGGCCCAAGTCGGCTATGTGGGCTCCTCTTCGCACAATTTGTACGTCGACCCGAATTTCAACCAGCCGCAACCCGGTCCTGGCTCCATTGCTTCGCGGGAGCCTTTTCCGCAGTACAGCCAGATTCTGGCCTATCTGCCGCTGGATCGCTCGAACTACAATTCCCTCATTGCTCAGGTAGAGCGGCGTTTCCATAGCGGGTTCAGTTTCCTTGGCGCCTACACCTGGAGCCACTCGAACGACTACGGCGGCCAGGTTTCCGACGCCCTCGATTATGGGCCGCAGAACCCCTATAACTGGACGTCCAACTATGGCAGCTCCAACTTCGACGTGCGCAGTCGCTTGTCCTTGAGTTACATATACGAATTGCCGTTCGGCCGGGGCAAACCGTGGGTCAGCCAGCCGGGCATCGCGCGTGCGATCCTGGGCGGTTGGCAGCTTTCCGGCGTCACGGCGTATCAGACCGGGCTGCCGTTCACGCCTATTCTGAGCTTCGATCCGACGAATACCGGCACCACCGCGCGCCCCAATGTCGTGCCCGGCGCGGCGTTCTATCCCAGCCCAAGCCGAACCAGTTGGTTTAATGGCGCGGCTTTTGTCGCTCCGGCGGCCTACACTTACGGAAACGCCGGGCGAAACATCCTCCGCGGCCCGAGCACATTCAATAGCGACGTGGGACTCCTGCGGACGGCGACTTTCAAGGAAAGATACACTCTGCAGTTTAGCGCGCAGGCCTTCAATGTGTTCAACACTCCGCAGTTCGGCCTGCCGAACAATACGATCGGCGTGTCCACGACAGGCGTAATCACCACGGTGGTCACTCCCGAGCGGCAGATGCAGCTTGGCCTGCATTTTCAGTTCTGACAAGAAACACCGCGATGCGCAACACTACCAGACGCGGTTTACTCAAGAGCGCAGGGGCGTTGGCCGGCCTCGCGGGAATTCCCGCGGGCGCCGGCGCCGCTCCGCAAGCGTCCACCGGCGGAGGTTCGCACTGGGAGCGTCCGCCCAAGCAGCAGGGAAACAATCTTAATGTCATCCTGCTGGTTTCCGATACGTTTCGCGCCGATAACCTGGCGGCTTACGGAAGCCAGTGGGTGCAATGCCCGAACCTGAACCGCTTTGCCGAACAGGCGGTCCTTTTCGAGGACGCTTATCCGGAGGGCATGCCGACGATTCCCATCCGGCGTCAGTTGTATACGGGCCGGCGCATTGTCCCGACTTACTACTATTACCAGCACGAACCGGTGCAGTTGCCCGGCTGGCATCAGCTCTACAACGAAGATGTGACCTTGGCCGAAGTGCTGACCGAGGCCGGCTATGCCACAGCGCTGATCGCCGATCTGCCGCACCTGCAAAGGCCGGGCCGCAACTTCCATCGCGGATACCGTTACTTTGAATGGGTGCGCGGCCAGGAGATCGATTACTATGCCCTGGCGCCACGCCATGAGGCGGATTTTTCGGACTTGTATCCGGCCGACTATCTGAACCAGCCGCAATTGAACAAGCAGTTCGCCAGCGGCCAGGCATTTCGTGCGTTTCTGAATCAGTACACCGCGAATCGTAAGCGCTGGCTAAAGGAAGGCGACTCCATCGCGGAGCAGACCGGGCGCAAAGCCGTCGCCTGGTTGCAGGAGTATCATCGGGAAGGTCCGTTCTTCCTGCACGTCGAGGCTTTCGATCCGCACGAGCCTTGGGATCCGCCACAGCAGTTTCTGGAGAAATATCTGAAGGGGCCGGGCAAGCATAGTTGGCCCGAGCCTCCTTACAGCGACGCGCAGGTGCCGCCCGAAGGAGTCGAGCGGCTGCGCGCCAATTACGCGGGCGAAGCTTCGAACGTGGATTACTGGTTCGGCAAGGTGCTGGACACGGCGGCGGAACTGGGGCTGCTCGAGAACACGGTCGTCGTCTTCATGTCCGATCACGGTGCGCTGCTGGGCGAACAGAGTCAGTGGGTGAAGGGGCCGGAGAGGCTGCGGAAGCAGGTCACGCACGTTCCGGTGCTGGTGCGCGTGCCGGGAAATGGATTCGCAGGCAAGCGTGTCCCCGGTTTCGTGCAGACTCCGGACATCATGCCTACCATTCTGGGCAGGCTGGATTTGAAGGCGCCGGCCCGAGTTACCGGCCATGACCTCTGGCCATATGTTACAGGCCAGCGTTCCAACCAGCGCGAGTATGTGGTGCAGGCCTACGGCTGGATCGCGGCCGTGCGCACGCCTGAATGGAACTATTCAGCCATCTGGAACAGGGAAAAATACGAAGGCAAGTACCCGCCGCAACTTTATAATCGCAAGAACGACCCCGAGGAACTGCACAGCGTTGCGGAACAACATCCTGCGGTAGTCAAGGAACTGCAAACCAAGCTGGAGCAGTACATTGCTTCAGGCTGGGGAGTCACCAGCGGTAGCTTCAACGAAAAGGCCGGCTAATCTACACTTACTCCGGAGTGAAAGCATGAAACTGGATCGAGTAGTTGCATTGTTTTTGACGCTGGCAGCGGCCTGCGCGGCTGACGCCCAAGTCACCGTACGGATTCTGTTGGGAGTTGGAGATACGGAGTCCGTACGATGGGACGGAACCATCGCCGCGCAGGGCGCAAAGATCACATCGATCGCACCCTGGCGCTTTGAGGGCGCCGACGCCATTGTAGGATCGACATGGCATTTGAATACGCACCCGATCCGGCTGTTCAACGGTGGTACGCAAGTCTCTTCGCGGGGCGTCAGCAACGTAGTGGCCAATGGCTTGATCGTAGATGTGGCCGGAGAGGCAAGCGGAGAGCTTAAGATAACCACCGCGCAGGGAGATTTCACGGTGGTGTTGACTGAGGTCGCCTATGGCAAGCCCACGCCTAAGTTGAATGGCCGCGTCTTAGTGGATCGCATCCCCGCCAGCGTGCAGCTTACGAAGACGCCGGATGAGGAAGATTATCCGTCGGCCGCCGCCGGTAAGAACGGCGATGTGTGGCTGGCCTATGTCGTGTTCCATCACAATCCGGACCACAACAGCCTGCGGGCCGCGCTCGAAACCACACCGAAGGATTTTGCAAAATACAAGAGTCCCACGGGCGGCGATCAGATCTTCGCGCGCAAATTGAGTGGCGGCGCGTGGGGCAAGCCCATCGCCATCACCGCCGCGGGTGGCGATCTGTATCGCTCCGCCATAGCGGTGGATGGGCAGGGGCGGCCGTGGGTCTTCTGGGCGCAGAACGTGAAGCCTGCCGGCGGGCGGGCGAATTTCGAAATCTTCGCGCGCGCGATTCAGAATGATGTGCCCGGCGCGCCGGTGCAGATCTCGAACGATCCCGGTTCGGATATCGATCCGGTGGCCGCCACCGATTCGAGCGGCAATGTCTGGGTGGCGTGGCAGGGCTGGCGCAATGGCAAGGCGGCGATCTTTGCGGCCTCCGAAAGCGGCAACAAATTCAGCGCGCCGGCCGCGGTTTCGCAGTCTTCGGGAAACGAATGGAATCCGGCGATCGCAGCCGATAACAGCGGGCGCGTGACCGTGGCGTGGGATTCTTATCGCAACCAGAACTACGACGTGTATCTGCGTACGGCCGCGGGCGGCGCGTGGGGGCCGGAGACGCCGGTGGCGGCCAGTGCGCGTTACGAGGCCTACCCGTCCATCGCTTATGATGGCGGCGGACGTTTGTGGGTGGCCTATGAGGAAGGCGGCAAAGGCTGGGGCAAGGACTTCGGAGCCTACAACACCAACGGCGTGGCCGTGTACCAGGGGCGCGTCATTCGCTTGCGTGGATTTGACCCGGACGGGCGCGCCGTCGAGCCGGCCGGCGACCTGGGCGCGGTGCTGCCGGGCTTCCCGAATATCCATATCGACAAGGCCGGCGTGCAGAATGACTTTCAGAAGTTGGATCCGGATGCGAAGAATGCGCAGACGCGCGACGCGGACCGAACCGCACGCAATATGCAGAACTCCCGGAATACGCTGCCGCGCCTGGCCGTGGACGGGTCCGGCCGCATCTGGCTGGCTTTCCGCAGCCCCCATCCCATCTGGTGGAGCATCCTGGGCACGGTTTGGACCGAGAGCGTGGTGTCCTTCGACGGAAAATCCTGGAGCAGCCCGATCTTTCTCAACCACTCCGACAACCTGCTCGACAACAGGCCGGCGCTGGTCTCCACGCGTGCGGGCCAACTGCTGGTCCTGGGATCGTCCGACAATCGCCGCCAGTTTAATCTCGCGGAGAATATCAGCTCGCCGCTGGGCATCGTAGCGAGTTCGAAGACCGATCCGTATAACAACGACCTGTATGCGAACGAGATCGATCTGGGTCCGTCGCAGCCGCTCGCGGTGACCGAGGCCAAGCCGGTGGAAGCCGCCGGGCCGCAGGTGGCGGACCGTACCGACCTCAGGCTGGTAAGCCTGATTCGAGACTACAAGGTGGCCGGTCCTGAATTGAAGATCGTGCGCGGCGAGTTCCACCGGCACAGCGAAATTTCGATGGACGGCGGTAACGACGGCACGATTTTGGATCAATATCGCTACATCCTGGACGCCGGCGCGCTCGACTGGGTGGGCTGCTGCGACCACGACAACGGCGCGGGGCGCGAATATACCTGGTGGATCAGCCAAAAGCTGACGGACATTTTTTACTCGCCGGGCAAGTTCTCGCCGATGTTCAGCTACGAGCGGAGCGTGAATTATCCGGAAGGCCATCGCAATGTGATCTTCGCGCAGCGCGGCGTGCGGACTTTGCCGCGGCTTCCGATCACCAGGGAGGACCAGACCGGCCCGGCCCCCGACACGCTAATGCTGTACTCCTATCTGAAATACTTCCATGGCATCGCGGCTTCGCACACCAGCGCCACTGGGATGGGCACCGACTGGCGCGACAACGATCCTGTGGCCGAACCGGTGGTCGAGATTTACCAGGGCGACCGCCAGAACTACGAGATGCCGGAGGCGCCGCGGTCGAGTTCGGAAAAGGACTCGATCGGCAACTGGCGTCCCAAGGGATTCGTGAATCTGGCGCTGGCCAAGGGATACAAGCTGGGTTTCGAGGCCAGCTCCGATCATATCTCCACGCACATGAGTTACTGCAATATTCTGGCGAAGGATCTGACGCGCGAAGCCGTGCTGGAGGGTTTCCAGAAGCGCCACGTCTACGGTTCGACGGATAATATCCTGGCCGACGTGCGCAGCGGGCCGAATCTGATGGGGGATATCTTCTCCACCGCCGAGACGCCCAATCTGCACGTGAAACTGGAGGGCACGTCCAAGTTCGCCAAGGTGGTGGTGGTCAAAGACAACGAATACGTGTATTCCACGCAGCCGGATTCGGACAAGGTGGAATTCTCCTGGCGCGACAATTCGCCGAGCAAGGGGAAAAGCAGTTATTACTATGTGCGCGGGGAGCAGGACAACGGCGAGATCGTGTGGGTTTCGCCTATGTGGATCACTTATACGGGCAAGTAGGTGTAACGCCCCACCAAGGAGAGTCAACATGTCGGGACGCGTATTATTACTCGTACTGTTAGCCGTTATCCCGGTACGCGCGGACGTAGGGGTCCGAGTGCTGCTGGGCATGATGGATCGCGTGGGCAAGAAGTGGGATGGTTCCGCTTCAATCGATCGCGGCAAGATCGCGAAGATGGATCCGTGGCGCTTCGGCAAAGACGACGACATCGCCACCGACGGCTCTTGGAAAATCTCCACTGCTCCGGTTCTGTCGTTCCTGGCACTGGTCCAGCGCCAGACGCCGCCGGTGGGCCCCAACGGAGTCATTCTATGGCTCAGCGGCGAGGATGAAAACAGCGAGATCTCGGTGAAAACCGCGAATGGATCTTTCAGCTTCAAGCTGGCCGACCTGCCCTATGGCAAGTTCCACTACGCGCTCGATGGCAATGCCTCGGCTGATCGCATCCCGCCCTCGTGGCGATTGACCGATTCTCCCGATGAACAGGACTATCCGGCTGCGGCTGTGACTCCCAATGGCGACATCTGGGTGGCTTATGTCGAGTTCAAGCACCACCCCGATCACGACAAGCTGCGTGCGCCCTTCAAGGACCCGCCGAAAGATCTCTCGGAGCTATCGGCGCCGGCGAAAGGCGACCAGATTCTGGTGAAGCGGTTCACCGGGAACCGTTGGGAAGATCCCATTGCCATCACGCCGCCGGGTGGCGATGTCTACCGGCCGGCGATTGCGGTGGATGGCTCGGGAAAGCCCTGGGTGTTCTGGTCCGCTAACCAAAGCGGCAACCAAACCGCGAATTTCGAGCTTTGGGCGCGAGTGATTGAGAACGGCGCACCCGGTAAAACGGTACAGATTTCGAACGCGCCGGGGTCGGATGTATTTCCCGCGGCCGCCACGGATTCGAACGGTCGTGTGTGGGTAGCCTGGCAGGGCTGGCGGCAGGGCAAAGGGGTGATCTTCGCCGCTTCGCAGGAGGGCGCCGGTTTCTCCGCGCCGGCGCCTGTATCGAATTCAACAGCCAACGAGTGGAACCCGGCCATCGCGGCGGATTCATCCGGACGCGTTACGGTAGCTTGGGACTCGTACCGCAACGGCAGCTACGATGTCTATGCGCGCACAGCGACCGGGCCAGGCCAGTGGGGCAGCGAAATCCCAGTGGCCGCGACGCCTCTCTACGAAGCATATCCTTCGATCGCCTACGATGCCCAAGGCCGGTTGTGGATCGCTTACGAGGTAGGCCCCGACAACTGGGGCAAAGATTTCGGCGCGCATCGCAGCACGGGCGTGCCTGTCTATGAAGCCCGCGGAGTTCGGCTGGTGGGGCTCGATCGCTCGGGAAATCTGTTGGCACCCGCAGCCGATCCGGCCGGCGCTCTACAGGGTTTGGCCGATATCCGCGAAGACGGAGGAGGCCGCCAGGGCGATATCAAGGGATGGGAGCGCTCAGACCCGGAGACCTTCACGCAGCGCGCCTCCAACGCGCACCCCTGGCCGGCCAACAACCCGCGCAACAGCCTGCCGCGGCTTACCGTGGACGCCTCGGGCAGAATCTGGCTGGCCTTCCGCAGCATGCACCCGGCGGTTTGGACGCCCATCGGCACCTCGTGGTCCGAGTATGTGATCTCTTACGACGGGAAAGCCTGGACCGGACCAACTTACATTTTTCGCAGCGACAATGTGTTGGACAATCGGCCGGCCCTGGTCTCGCAACGCGGTGGCGAACTGGTGGTGATCGGATCGTCGGACTCGCGGCGCGAGATTGAGTTTCTGCTGAAGAAGGGCTGGGACCTGCGGAGCCTGCTCAGTTCCGCCATCCCCGACCCCTATAATAACGATCTGTATGCCAGCGTGTTGAACCTGCCGCCTGCCTCTGCGCCCGTGCCCAGCCGGCAGATAGGACCGCCGCCCAGTCCGGCGAAGGTCACCGACTCGGACGCGGAGCGGGCCGCTACGGCCGGAGTTCGCGGGTACAGCGTCAACGGCCCCGACGGTACCCTGAAGATTGCGCGCGGCGAGTTTCACCGTCACAGCGAGATCTCCATGGACGGCGGACTGGACGGCACCCTGATCGACCAGTGGCGTTACATTCTGGATGCCGCGGCGCTCGATTGGGTGGGCTGCTGCGACCACGATAACGGCGGCGGACGCGAGTACAGTTGGTGGACCACGCAGAAGCTGACCGACGTCTTCTACGCGCCCGGCAAATTCGCGCCGCTGTTCGCCTACGAGCGCAGCGTTTCGTATCCGGAGGGGCACCGCAACGTGGTGTTCGCGCAGCGCGGCATCCGGCCGTTGCCGCGGCTTCCCAAAGTGGAAGAGACCTCCACGGGACACGCCCCCGACACGCTGATGTTCTACGAGTACCTGAAGAAGTTCAATGGCCTGACGGCCTCGCACACCAGCGCAACCGATATGGGCACCGACTGGCGTGACAACGATCCCGAAGCCGAGCCGGTAGTTGAAATCTATCAGGGCATGCGGCAGAATTATGAAATGCCCGACGCGCCGCGTTCCAACTCCGCGGCCGATTCCATCGGCGGGTGGCGGCCCAAAGGATTCGTCAACCTGGCTTTGGAAAAAGGCTACAAGCTTGGCTTTGAGGCCAGTTCCGATCACATCTCGACGCACCAGAGCTACGCCAACGTGCTGGTAACCGGCGACACGCGCGAGGCCCTCATGGACGGCCTGCGCAAGCGCCACGTCTACGCGTCCACCGAACAGATCGTGGCGGACGTGCGCAGCGGTCCTTACATGATGGGCGATATTTTCTCCACCGCCGAAGCGCCCAACCTGCATGTGAAACTGGCCGGCTCGAATAAGTTCTCCAAAGTGGTCATCGTGAAAGACAACGAGTACGTCTATTCGACCGAGCCCGGTGCCGACAAGGTCGAATTCTCATGGCGGGACAATAACCCCTCGAAGGGCAAAACCAGCTATTACTATGTCCGCGGAGAGCAGGACAACGGCGAGCTTGTCTGGGTGTCGCCGATGTGGATCACCTACACAGGAAAATAGCGCGTGCACGTACACTTACCCAAGGAACCGGTCTACGACGAGCGCAAACAGCTTATCCAGCAGTTCGGATTTGCCGCGTTCATCGGCGTCCTGCTTTTACTGAACGTAACCGGCACTCTCACCACGGTCGCCGGCATCGACACGGCGGCGATCCTCACTTTGATTGCCGGTTACCGCACATTCTTCACCGCGATTTCCGGATTGTTGCAGCGCAAGATCTCGGCGGACCTGGCTATTTGCATCGCGGTGATAGCGGCGCTGGCTGTCGGCCAATACCTGGCCGCGGCCGAAGCCATGTTCATCATGCTGATCGGCGAAGCGTTGGAGGGCTACGCCGCCGGGCGCACACACGCCGCTATCCAGCGCTTCGTGGAGCAGCTTCCCCGCCATGCGCGCGTGATCCGCAACGGCGCCGAAATCGAAATCGACGCCGCGCAGCTGGTCGCGGGAGACATGGTGGTGGTCCGGCCTGGCGAGCGCCTACCCGCCGACGGCGTGATTCATCATGGCGCTTCCAGTATCGACGAGAGCACCATTACGGGTGAACCGCTGCCGCGCGACAAGGCTGCCGGCGACGACGTTTTTTCGGGCACTTTGAACGGTCTGGGCCTGTTGCGCGTCACGGTCACGCGCGTGGGATCGGAGACTACCCTGGCGCGTGTGATCAAGCTGGTGGAACACGCGCGGGAGAAACGCGCCCCGGTGGAACGGCTGGCGGACCGGTTCGCGCGCTATTTCCTGCCAGGGCTGCTGCTGGTCGCGGGACTGACATTCTATTTCACGCGCGACTGGCTGCGCACGGTGGCGGTGCTGATTGTGGCTTGCCCGTGCGCGCTGATTCTGGCTACGCCGGCCGCCATGGTAGCGGCGGTCGGAGGCTTGGCGCGGCGCGGCATCCTGGTGCGCGGCGGGACCGTGCTGCAGAATGCCGCCAAGGTGGATGCCGTATTTTTCGATAAGACGGGCACGGTCACTGAAGGGCGCTTCGGCGTGATCAAGGTAGCCGGAGTGGGGCGCAGCGAATCCGACATTCTGGCGCTGGCCGCTACGGCCGAGTATGGGTCGGAACACGTGCTGGCGCGGGCTATCCTTGACGAAGCGCGGCATCGCGGTCTGCCGGTCGCGCAGCCCGACGAGGCGCACATCGTTCCGGGCCGCGGCGTAGTGGCGAAGATCGGCGGGCGCACCATACTGGCGGGCAATGCGGGTTTCCTCGCGGAACATAATATCTCCGGCCTGGAGCCGCTGTTGGAGGAAGCCGATCGTTACGGCGCGACAGCGGTGCTGGTGGCCGAGAACGGACTCCTGGCGGGCAACCTCCTCCTTCGCGACCAGGTTCGCGAAGGTGCCCGCCGGGCAATTCACGACCTTGAACATCTGGAAATCTCGCACCTGACGATGCTTACCGGCGACCGCCAACGCGCCGCGGAAGCCATCGCGCGCGAGGTGGGATTGCACGACGTGGAAGCCGGGCTGCTGCCGGAAGAGAAGCTGGAACGCATCCGGCACGCGGCGGCCCATGGGCTCACCGTCGCCATGGTGGGCGACGGGCTGAACGACGCGCCCGCGCTGGCCGCGGCCCAGGTCGGCATCGCGGTGGGCGGGGCCAACGACATCACCGCCGAGGCCGCCGACGTGGTATTTCTGGGCCACTCGCTCGAAGCGCTGCCGAAGCTGTTTGAAGTCAGCCGCCGGGCGATCCGCACGGCCTGGCAGAACATGATCGTATTCGCCGGCATCGTGAACGCGGTGGCCATCACCGCCGCCGCCACCGGCAGGCTGGGCCCAATCGGCGCGGCCGTCACGCATCAGATCGCTTCGCTGCTGGTGGTGCTGAATTCCCTGCGGCTGCTGCACGTCGGGGGAAAGCCGGGGCGCTTTGCGTGGATCGCGCCGCAGCTTCACCATTGGTCGCACGAGCTGCATCGTCTGTCGCATCGCGTCGATCCTAAGCGCTGGTTCGATGCAGCCATTGCGCATCGGCGGGAACTGGCGCGTCCTGCACTGACGGCCGCCGCCGCGGTGATTTTGCTGAGTGGCTTCTATTCGCTCGCGCCCAATGAAATTGGGGTCATCGAGCGGTTTGGCCGCAAAATTCTGCCCTACCAACAGCCGGGCTTGCACTATAAACTACCCTGGCCCATCGAGCGGCTGACGCGCGTGAAGGGGCGCAGCGTGCGCGTGGTGGAGGTCGGCTTCCGCTCCGGCGCGGCGTCGTCCGGCGAGGCGGAGCCGGCCGCTTATGAGTGGAACGTGCAGCACCGCTCCGGCCGCTTCCAGCGCCGGCCCGAAGAATCGCTGATGCTCACCGGCGATCAGAACATGATCGAAGTGAATGCCGTCGTGCATTACCAGATGGCGCGCCCGGACGATTTTCTGTTCGGGCAGCTCGACGCCGAAAGCACCGTGCGTACGGCGGCCGAGTCCGCGCTGCAAACCACCGTCTCCACGGCGCCGCTCGACGACGTGCTGACTACCGGCCGCCAGGAAATCGAAAGCCGCGTGATGGCCGCCTTGCAGCGCAAGCTGGATCGCTACGGCGCGGGCGCGCGCGTGGTGCGCGTAAAGCTGCTGGACGTGCATCCGTCGCTCGAAGTGGTGGACGCTTTCCGCGAAGTGTCGGGGGCTTTTGAAGAAAAGAACCGGCTGATCGACGAGGCGGAGGGATATCGCAACGAACAGATCGCATTGGCGCGCGGCAACGCCGAAGCGCGCCTGAAAACCGCGGAAGGGTACAAGGCCAGCCGCATCTTGCGTGCGGATGGCGACGGCAGCCGCTTCGATCTGGCGGAGAGCGCCTTCAACACGGCGCCCGCGATTCACGGGCTGCGGCTTTACCTGGAGACTATGGAACAGGTGCTGCCGGGCAAGAAAAAACTTATTTTGGATTCGTCCAAAGGACGGCGGCATTTATTACTGCTCGAGGATGGCGTGGAAATTGCGCCGCCTGGCAGTCTGAGCTTGGGACAGTAGGGTTGGGAGGCCCTGCTCTTCATGCATCTTACAAAAATATACTACCGGGCCGGCGCCGGGGTGGCGCTAGTCTTGCTGGCCTGGCTGACATTCTTCTCCGTCCGTGAAACCGAGTTCGCGCTCATTACCCAGTTCGGCAGGCCTGTGCGCACCGTTACCGACGCCGGTTTGCACGCCAAGTGGTTTTTTCAGAGCGCCACTTACTTCGACCGCCGGTTGCGCGTTTACGATCCGCGGCCGAGCGAGTTTCTGACGCGGGACAAGAAAAACCTGGTCATTGAAAGCTACGTGGCATGGCGCATCCGCGACCCCAAGCATTTCGTCGAGACCGTGGGCGACCCAGTGTCGGCGGAGATGCGGCTGCACGATATCGTGTGGTCCGGGCTATCCGCCGTGTTGGGCACGCACGATCTGGATTCCATCGTGGCGCCTAATGCGGCGAGTGTCCAGGCGGAAAGCTTTCTCGACCAACTGACGGCCGCCACGGGCAGTTCCGCCCTTTCCCAATACGGCATCGAGATCGTGGACGTGCGCATCAAGCGGCTGAACCTGCCGGAACAGAACAAGCAGAGCGTTTATGCGCGCATGCGCGCCGAGCGCGAGCGCATCGCCAGGCAATACCGTGCCGAAGGCGAGGAGCAGGCGCTGCGGATTCGCGCCGATGCCGACCGCCAGCGCGACGAGATTCTCTCGGCCTCCTACAAAGAAGCCGAGAAGACGCGCGGCGAAGGCGACGCAGCCGCCACACGGACTTATAGCCAGGCCTATTCGCGCAACCCCAAGTTTTATAAGCTGGTGCGCACGCTGGAATCTTATAAGAAGATCCTGGACGACAAGACCACCGCAATCCTCAGTTCGGACTCGGAGTTGCTGAAAGTGCTGATGAAGGGCGAGGGCGGCGCGCAATGAGCACGATTCCGGCCGTAGAGCATCATCACCATAACGGTCACGATCACCCGCACGAGCACGGGCATGACCACGATCATGGGCATAATCACGATCACGGCCATCCGCATGAGCACCCTCATCAAGAGCGTCCGCATAAGACGCCGCATAAGAAACACACCGGCGTGGCGCGGCCGTGGCGCAAGCAGTTGATTATCGCTGCCGCGGTGCTGTGGCTGCTCAGCGGAACCTACATCGTCTCCGCCGATCAACAGGCGGTAGTGACCCGTTTCGGACAGGTGATCGAGCCGCGCGTTTTTCCGGGCATCCACATGTCGCTGCCCTGGCCCATCGATCGCGTCACCAAGCTCAAAGTCCGGCAATTGCAACGGCTCGTCGTGGGCGGCGATCTTCCGGACGGTGTGCTCGGCCGGACGCAGCCGCTGGCTTCCCAGTTCTTGACCGGCGACCAGAACATCATCAACTTGCGCGCCGTGGTGCAATATTCAGTGGACATGCCGGCCGATTATTTGTTTCACACGCAGGATGTATCGAAGAGTGTGGCTGCGGCGGTCGAGACCGAACTTGCCCGGCGCATCGGACGGCGCACCGTTGACGCCGTGTTGACCACCGATAAGATAGCCATACAGGAAGAGGCGCGCGCGGCCGCGCAGAAGTTGATCGATGCTTATGGCGCCGGAGTTCGCATCGCCAGCATCAACATCGAAAGCATCGCGCCGCCGCCGGACGCCGCCGAGGCCTTCCGCGATGTGGCCAGCGCGCGCGCCGACGCCGCCCGAATTTACAACGAGGCGCTGGGATACGCAAACGACGAGATCCCCAAAGCGCGCGGCGAGGCGCAGCAGATGACCGAGGCGGCCGCCGCTTACAAAGAGACCAAAATCGACGAAGCCTCGGGCGACGCCGCGCGTTTCGACCTGGTGTCGGGCGAGTATGCGCGGGCCTCCGCGGTGAACGGCCGGCGGCTCTATTTGGAGACACTGGAACAGGTGCTGCCGAAGATCAAGAAGCTGATCGTGGATCGGAACGGGAACTTCGATCTCACCATCATCCGCAAGAGCGACCCGCCGCCGGCGCGGAGGAATCCATGACGCGCGAACGAAAGGCGCAGGTTGCTACGGTCGTAATCCTGCTCGGCGGGTTGGCCTTGGTGGCCGTGAAGCGCGGCGGCTGGCAAGCCAATGCCGCGTCGCTCTCGAACCTGGTGGCCGGGCGCGCGCCCGCCGGGGTGAGTCCGCAAGACACCGTTTACCGCATGATGGACGCTGCGCGCGATGGAGATGTGCGCACCTATCTGGGCTGTTACACGGGCCAGATGGCGAGTACCCTGCGGCAGATCGCCGCGGAAAAGGGAGAGGCGGCCCTGGCTACCTATATTCGCAACTTCAACGCATCGGTCAAAGGCGTGGCGATCCAGGAACCGCTGCCCACTGCGGAGCGCGAAGTCCGCCTGCGCGTGGAGTTCGTGTATGCGGACCGCAACGAAGCGCAGATTTATTATCTGGAGCAGGGCCGTGGGAGTTGGAAGATCGCCAGGCAGGAGAACGCCGAGGGTGTCAAGACGCCGGTGCCGTACGGAACCACGGTGGAATGATCCACGGCGCACATCGAGCACAATCTTGAGTCATGGGATAACCTCCCAACGCGCCCCGCGCCCGCGGCCTACCAGTCGAGTGCGGCCGGCTTTCTTCATTTCCGCCAGGACCTTCTTAATGAGTTGCGAAGCTGGCCACCGGCAACTGTGCCGCCATGTCGGCTAACGTGAAAGGCTCCACTTGGCTGAGCACAGTCTGGCGAACCATGTCGCTCTTAGCGGGCCGGGCTTCGACTGATTCGATCTGGCGCTGGAACTCCCGGTAGGCGCCCCGCAGCGTGCCCAGGAAATAGCTCCACCACGGGATGATTTCGTTCTTGCCTTGGTGCCACCCGTCTGAGCACAGCTTCAGAGTCCGGTAATACTCTTCCTTGCTGTCTTCGATCAGCCGCTCGAGGCTGATATACCGGGCCACTTGAAAGCCCTGAGATTGTAACAGCAGAGCCGAGGCCAGCCGCGACACGCGGCCGTTGCCGTCACGAAAAGGGTATATACAAAGGAGGTCGAGGACGAACGTCGCCACGACCAACAGAGGCGGAATGCGCTCTTCATCGGTGGCGGTGCGATACCTGCGGCACAGCATTTCCACGGCCGCCGGCGTCTTTTTGGCGGAGACCGGCACGAATCGAAGTTGCGGCTCCCCACTCGGCAGGATTTCGACGATTTCGTTGTCGCGCTTCTTCCATTCGCCGGCGTCTCCCGAAGATCCGCCCTGGGCAAGCGCGTGCAAGCGGCGGATTACGTCGGGAGTGATTGCCACTCGGCGCTTTCTGGAGTAGATCCAATCGAGCGCCGCCCGATAACCGGCTAGTTCTTCCTCGGCGCGATCCCGCGGCCGCGCCCTCCCAATCACCAGCGGACGCAGGCGGTTCGGCGGGACCGTAATGCCCTCGATTCGATTCGACGATTGGACGCTTTGCACGATCGCCTGTTCGCGCAACACTAAAAGCACTTCAGGCTTCTGCCGGATCCAAAGGTCCTGTTTTCCGCGCGCCTCCATGCACGCGCCGAGAAGCCAGCCGGTTCCCAGCGGGATCTCCAGGCCGGCCAGCTTACCGGGGTCGAGCGTCAACATCTCATTAGCCTAATATTAGCCTATTCCGTTGCGAGTAGCCAATTCACCCCGACCGGCTAAAACCCGACGTCTACGGCTGGCAGGTTCAGTGCGTGGCATGCCATTCGAGCACGACCACGGACAGCTTGGGTATATCGCTTTCGATCACCACCTTGTACCCGTTCTGCGGTCCGGGTTGCTCCACTACCCTAATTCTGCCTGCGCGCTTGGGGTCCCAGGTATACGTCGTGCGTTTCCAGCCGTTCTCCGCTCTGGCCTGCTCGGTGAGCGGCCGCGCGTACCTACGGTCCGGCGTGAACAGGGTGATGCCGGAGGCCGTCTGGGCTCCGGGATATGCGCTGATCATCGCCGCTACCGCGGGCAGCGCGCCGTTTACGGCGCCGGATGAGGCGTGGTTGCGTTCGACCACCAAACGGCCGTTTTTCGCGAGTTTGCCCGTCCAGACGATTCTCCCCGAGGCGGCTGTCGCGGCCGTTGGACGCGGCGAAGGAGGAGCGCCCGGCGCGGGTGCGGCCGGCGAGACAGGCAAACGTCCCAGCATCGATGTGATGACAGATGGCGGGACCGGCACGATCTCGATCTTCGGCGGCGCGATAACCCGTATGTCGGTGGCCGCCTGCCGCTGGCGGGGCGACGGCGCCCGGAACGGAATCACGCGCCGCGTCGATTTTACCGGCGCGGAAGGCTGCAACGATACAGGCGGTGAGGCGGCAGGCAGTGAGGCGGTAGGCTGCGGCTGGGGAGGCGGCGGTCCCGGCGGCTTCGCGGCGTCCTGTTGCGGCGCCTGTTGCGGCGACGCCACCGTGCTCCTCTCGCCGGGTTTCAAGAAACGGGTAGCCTCCACCAGAGGCGAATCCCCCGGCACATCCACGGTCAGCCGCACGGCCACGTCGCCGGATTGTCTTTCATAAAAGAGGTTGCCGGAGCGCAGATCCACCGGAGTCAGGTTCACCTTGGTCCGGATCCCATTGTCGTCAATTTCGATCGATCCCCTTTTGGCATGCCCAATCGATCGCGCCGCGCCATCCCAGGCGATCCGCAGTTGTTGGCGGCCCAAATCCGTGGCGGACAACGTCAAGCTCGCGTGGAAGGGCTTCACCAGCCAGAACCCAAAGGCGACCGCCGGCACGGCCAGGCCCGCGGCGTACCATTTCCACGGCGATCCGCGTCGGCTTACAGGCAGGTGCGGCTCTGTCTGCAACACCGGACGCGGTTCGGTTGCCAAGGCGGACGCAGGCTCAGGCACCACGTCCGGCGCTTCCGCGACGCGCAGCATGGGGGCCGCGGCCACGGGCGCCAGCGTAAATTCAAGGTAGCTGCTCTGCGCGCGGATGCCGCCGCCCGCCTCGCGGAAGAAAAATCCCGCGCGGGTAGGCGTGAAACTGGCGGGGCGGACAATCAAGCCCACATGCCATGGCCGTGGGAAAAAGCGGTTGAAGAAAGTCAGGTCCGCATCCGCAAGCAGAACTTCGCTGCGCGTGTGCGCGCGATACCAGCCGACGGGTTCCAGGCTGGCCAGATCCGCATCGCCGCGCCACACCTTAAACGCTTCCGCGAGACCGGCTACATCTTTCTCCGAAAGCAGGAACGACGGGCCTTTGGCGTACTCGCAGACAACCTCGCGCCAGGCCGCGATGCGTACCGCGTTGCCCTGATGCGTGCCGAACAAAATGCCGCCCGTCTCCACACCGCCGCGCGGCAGACGATAATATCCGTCCACCGCGATCTCCCGGATCTGCTCCAGCACGGCCACGGAATACTCGATGCGGAAGGGCTGCCCCGGAGGATTCCAAATTGCGAATTTTGGCGCGGATTGCGGCCCCGCATCCGTTTCGGTCATAGGTGCATGCCGATCCTGCGTTTGCAGGGTACAATCACTAGCTTAGGCCATTTCATCAGCCTCATAGGAGGGCGTTCCTCGGTGGCCGATGGCCGGTGGCCGGGTATGACGCCGATCTACACCGAACGGCAACTCGACGATGTGCTGTCCGCCCCCAGCGAGGCAGACCGCGCCGCCATGCGCGCCATTGTGGGTAGCCTGCTGATTCTGGGCGCCGGCGGCAAGATGGGTCCAAGCCTGGCGCAGCGGGCCCGTAGGGCAGCCGATCAGGCGGGCATATCGAAGAGCATTGTGGCGGTGTCCCGCTTCTCGGACCCGGCCGCGGAAAGGCAATTGCAGGACGCCGGAATCGAAACCATCCGCGCCGATCTGCTGGACTTCGCCCAACTGGCCAGCCTTCCCGATGCGGAAAATGTAATCTTCATGGCGGGCCGCAAATTCGGATCTTCCGGCGCGGCCCATCTTACATGGGCGAGTAACGCTTATTTGCCCGCGCGCGTGGCCGAGCGCTATCGCCATGCGAGGATCGTGGCCTTTTCGAGCGGCAACGTGTATCCGTTCCTTCCGCTAACCGGCGGCGGCGCGGCCGAAGAGACCGCACCTGAACCCGTCGGCGAATACGCGCAGTCGGTCTTGGCGCGCGAGCGCATGTTCGAGTTCTTCTCCGCGCGCTATGGCACGCGCGTGTGTCTGCTGCGGCTGAACTACGCCGTCGAACTCCGCTATGGAGTGCTGCGCGATATCGGTGCGAAAGTGTTTGCCGGCCGTCCGGTAAATGTGAGCATGGGCGCCGTAAATATAATCTGGCAGGGCGACGCTAATTCGGTCTGCCTGCGCAGCTTCGCCTTGTGCGCATCGCCGCCTGCCGTACTCAATGTGGCCGGGCCGGAGACGCTTTCCGTGCGCGCTATTGCGCAGCGTTTCGGCGAACTATTCGGTCGCGAACCGGTGTTCGAAGGCCGCGAGGCGGATACTGCGCTGCTCAACAACGCCGCGCGCTGCCATGGATTGTTCGGCCCTCCATCGGTCACTCCGGAGACGGCGATCGTTTGGACGGCGGAATGGATACGAAGCGGGGGCGCTGCGTGGGATAAGCCGACGCACTTTGAAACCCGGGACGGCAGGTTTTAGTTTCGCGGCGCGGATGAAGTATGGTTCAATCGCAGTATGGCGCTCGTTTGCGAGGATCTGGCGCGCTACGGGGTCGTCTTACTGCCGCCCTCCACGGTGGAATACTTCGAGCTGCTGGCGGATATCGAGCAGAGATTGCAAACCCGCCCCAAGGGTGCGCCCCCGGTGCCGGATGGCGTAATCAGTCGCATTTCCGAGCACGATACCAGCGGGTCCGCCATATTGCTCAACAAGGCGGATGTGGCGATCGCCGCGATGGCGTATACCTGGGAGGGTGCCCTGACTTGCGTGCCAGGAACCAATCCTTCCGTGCTTTTGCCGTTCGGCCGGGACGAGCGCGGCACGAAGGTTGACGATTACTGGAATACGATCTTCCCCGGTTCCAAGCGCCTGATGACGTGCGACGGAGAGGTGTATGGCGACAACACGGATGTGAGATCTCCGGCCGCGGATGAGTTGTCGCGGGGAGGGGGATGGATATCAGCCGGAGGCGGACGCCGGCCCGATCGTCCGAAGCCCACAAAGCTGACGTTGGATGGAGTGTTCTTCGTAGACGGCGGGTTTGCGGGACCCAACCAGCTCGGGTCCTGGGAGCACACAGTGTGCGCCGCCGAGGCGTATCTCGCCTGTGCGGCGCTGGCCAAGGAGGCCCGTGGCAGCGGTATGCCGCCGGCCGAATTCTTTGCTCACGTGCAGACCCTTACTGGGCAGCCGGATGCGGGGTCGATCCATCCACCAAGGCCCTATTGGCGACCTTCGTCGCTCGACCCGGAAGCGATCCGCAAATCCGAGTTGCAAATGGCCGGCTGGCAGGTGGTCAGCATGCGCAGAAGCCTGGGCGACGACGCAACGCTTGCCCGCGTCGCGGCTTGGGCGGATGCGCCGGTTCGCAAGTTTCACAAGCTTTGATGCGCGTCAACGCAGTGGTCGCGCACGGCGGCGGCCCCACGGCCGTGATCAATGCCAGCCTGGCGGGTCTCATCGAAGAGTGCCGCCGCCGGGGTTACGGTCTATACGGAGCGCGCTACGGCCTCGCTGGGCTGCTGCGCGGCGATCTGGTGGACCTGTTGGCGCTAAACGCGGATCTGGTCCGGCAGATCGGCGAAGCTCCCGGCTCGGCGCTGGGTTCCAGCCGGCTGCCGCTCGCCGAAGAAGATTATGCGCGCGTGCTGGATGCCTTCCGCCGGGTTGAGGCGCACACGTTCTTCTACACCGGCGGAAACGGCTCCATGGATACGGCCCTGCGCATTGCGCGCCACGCGCGCGCCGCGCACTACGATCTCCAGGTGATCGGCGTTCCCAAGACCATCGACAACGATCTGTTGGTCACCGATCATACTCCGGGTTACGCATCCACGGCGCGCTTCTTCGCCTGTGCCGCGCGCGACGTGGGCGAGGACAACCGTTCGCTGCCCTCGCCGGTGTGCGTGCTCGAAACGCTCGGCCGCAACGCGGGATGGATCGTGGCGGCTACCTCGCTGGCCCGGCGCCGGGATGACGATGCCCCGCACCTGATCTACTTCCCCGAGCGCCGGCTGAGCCTCGATCGCATCGCCACGGATGTGGAGCGTGTGTATCGGCGCCTCGGCCGCGTGGTGGTGGCGGTCTGCGAGGGGCAACTCGACGATGGTGGGCGGCCGTTCGGAGCGGACGTGGATCGTGCCGGTAGCCCGGCGCAGCAACTCGCTTCCAATCTTGGGCATATGCTGGCGCGCCTTTTGAGCGAAAAGCTGGGCATCCGCGCGCGCGCCGAAAAGCCCGGATTGTTGGGACGATGCTGCGGCGAATTCGCGGTGCCGCTCGACCGGCGGGAGGCATTCGCCTGCGGGCGCGCGGCCGCGGTGGCGGCGGCCGAAGGGCTGGCGGACGTCATGGTGGCATTGCGGCCGGCTTCCGGCGCGTTGCTCACTCCGTCCACGTTCCTCACGCCCTTAGAGACTGTCGCTCGCCTGGAACGGCTGCTGCCCGCGGACTGGATTCATCCGGATGGCAACGACATCCTGCCTGCGTTTCGGGAGTATGCCGCGCCGCTTGTGGGAGAGGTGCCCGGGTGGCCTCGGTTGTGATCGCCAAGCTGCCCCAGGCTGCACAACGCGGCACGGCGCGGGCCAGCGCGTGCGCTACGGGATCACCCGCGTTTTGTGGAACAATTCGTCGGAGCTCCCAAAGTAGACCTGGCCGTCAAAGTGAAAGGAGGCCAGCCGCTCCGGCCCCAAATGGATCTCGGTCAGCCGGGAGCCCACCGGAATCTGCCGCGGATCGCCACTCAGGTCCAGAGCCGGAAAGGCCTCGGCGGTTTCCCGGATTTCTCCCGTCGGGGCGTTCCACTCGTTGAAGAAAGTCCAGATGGCGTCGGCGCACTGGCTGGGACATACAGGCAGCGCTTCACCCGCGTTCACCTGAATCGTTACGCCGCACGTGGTGCAGCGATACAAACCGGCATGCGATACCCGCTCTTTTACTCTATACAAAGCTTTCCAGGCCTCCCCTTGCAGGCTGCAAGGAAACCTTAGACTATCAGAATAAATTCGCCTTGTCTCTACCCCGATCTGGCCGCGGCTCTGTAACGCGCTCTATGTCTCGGCTTTCTCCGGCTTTTCCGGCCGCTCCGGTTTTTCCGGCTTCTCCGGCTCCTCGGTATCGGCGCCAGCCTTGCGCACCGTAACAGTGCCGCGTTCGGTGACCACGTGGATGGCGGCGCCTTGTCCCACGGTCCCCTTCAATGAGGACGAGTGTCCATCGGTTTCCTTCTGAATGGGCACACCGAAGTCGTTTACCGCCTCGCCGTGGTCCGTGGTGGCCACCAATTGGAAAGCGGCTTTGTCCGGCAGCACCAGGCTGATCTGCCCGCTGCGCGACCGTGCATCGATCTTGGCCAGCGGCAGCCGCTTGGGCTGCAGTTCGATATCGCCGCGCTCGGTCTCCAGCTCCAGCGAGTTGGTGAAGTCTTCGATCTTCACGTCTTTGGACTTGGTTACCAGATGCACCGGCCCCACCAGGTTATCGCCGGTCAGCTCTCCCAGGTCCATGCTGATCTGGCCGGGCAGCGCGGCGAGGCGCAGATCCGTATTGGGCGATTCGAAGTGCAGCGGCTTGGCCAGATTCTTGAACTCCAGGTTGCCCGAATAGGAGCCGTTGATGGTCACTTCTCCGGCGATGTTCTCCAGTTCGATATCCGAGCCCTTGCCCTGTAAATCCAGCTTGCCCTTCAAGTCCGCGGCCCGCACCAGGTCGCTCCGCTGCAGCTCGATGCGCGCGTTGCCGCCGATCTTGTTCAGCCTCACATCGGCGCGGTCGGCTTGCAGCTCCACGCTGCCGTTCACTTCGCTCACGTCGTAGTCGCCATTGTTGCCGTGAACCTCCACGCTGACGCGGTTGGGAACGGTGATCTCCAGATCTTCGGAGATCTTGCCTCGCGTGGGGTTGTGATCCTGGTTCGTGCGTACCGTGATGGTATCCCCTTGCAACACGATCTCGAGCGGCGTACCGTCGTTACCGCGATCCGCCTCGGTCTGATTGATGGCCTGGATGGTCTTCCGTCCGCTCACCTTCACATCCGTGGTGTCGGCGCCGATCACCTTCAGGTTGCCATGGTTATTCTCGAACACCACCCGGGTGGCATTGCCCGCGGGCTTCTGGTCGCCGACATTGTAATCGTAATGTTCGCCGAATGCTTCCCAGGCCGGCCGGAAGTGGATGCCTTCGCGGTGCGCCGCAAAGGCCCCCCAGCCGATGAAGCAGATGAAAACGATCAGCACCACTTCCCCGCCGCTGAAGCCGGAAGCGTTTGCCAGGCTGCCGCGGAAATAATCCACCATCACTTCCACCAGCCGCAGCGAGCCCCAGGCGATCAGCAGAAACGGCCAGTACTGCGAGAGCAGGTCGAATAGCTCGATGTCCGGCCGCAGATTGTAGACGAGGAACGCGGCGCCCAGCAGGATCAGCAGGATCGGGCCGGTCACCGAGTGGCGTCTCATCGCGTGCCTCCCGCTGCGGGCCTTGACCCGGATGGAGGCGCCGCTGCAGGCGGGCTGCCCGCGGTCCGCCCCAGCAGGCTGAACAGTCCAAACACGATCAGCAGCACGGGCCAGGTCTGATGGAAGCCGTAATTCGTGAAGTTGTTCAGGGCGAACAGCGCGCCCAGCGTAATCAGCGTCACGGGCCAGCGAATTGCCCGCAGCAGGTTCACATCACTGGCGTTCATGGTGCACCTCCGGCCGGATCGGGCCTTCACTGCCGGCCACCCGCACGTACAGCATGTAGGCGCCCGCCAGGATCAGCAGAATAGGCCAGTATCGCAAAAGGTAGCGGAGCTGGATCACATCCGTGGTGCTCAGCAGCAGCAGCACGCCCAGTGCGATCAGGGTAACCGCGCCCACCGGAAATCCGCCGCGGCGCCCGTGCACATCCAGAATGCTGGAGAACTCGTCCACAGGCTCTCCCGCGCGGCGTTTGCGGGCCGTGTGATACGCCTCCAGCGCCATGTACATAACCCATACGCCGATCAGGATGCCGAACAGCGGTTCCAGGTCTCCCGCCGTGCCCGAACTGGTAATCGAAACCAGCAGCCCGAAAACGATGGCGTGCACCAGTCCCTTGGCATATTGCCCGTTATAGATGGCGCCCACTCCGGGAATGAAGCCCAGCAGGCAGGCCAGCCCCGGAGACACGTCGCCCGTGGCAATGGATACCGCGGAGGGGGTGCCGCTTACCGGCGGCCGCGGCTCGCTCACGGGGATGCCCCCAAGTCCCGCAGCGGCGGTGGCGCCGGCCGGTGCGTGCTCATCGCAGAAAATGGTGCCTTGCGCGGTGCGCTTGCATTCGTTGCAAAGCGCCTTGCCGCAAGCGCGGCAATAGGCAACGGCGGGCGTTTCGGAATGGTTGAAGCAGTTCATAATATTTCCCCTTGCGTTTCCGCCCCTTTACGGGCGCGGCTTGGTTCCTTTTACTGGCAGCCGGTGCGTGTCCGGACCGCGGCCGGATTTCTCCGTATCCGTTTGCTTTGGTTCTTCTTCCTGCTGCTGCTGCCAGTCGTGCAGCTTGGATTGAATCTGGTAAACGACCTTGAGACTCTCGTAGAACTTTACGGTGCGCTGCCAACCGCGGTAAACGCGGTCTTCGAGGCCCGCCCAAACCTGTGTGGGCGAAAGGTCCGCCGGATGCAACTGCCGCGCGGGCGCCACCCACCGCGCCAGCATGGCGAACGACAGGATCGTCATGGCCATTCCCATGGCGAAGCGCGGCTGCAAAATCGGATGCAGAACCTTGCGGAACCAGTTCTTTACACCCGTGGCGGTCGTCCTGGAATTGGCCCACGGCGGCTGGAACAGCAGCCGCGTCATCAACTCCGCGGGCGGCTCCGCCTCGGCCGCGCGTTCCATGAATCCGACCGCGGCGGCCCCGTCCCGCGCCAACTCTGCGCAGTTCCGGCAGCCGGCCAGGTGCTGCTCGACCGTGGTTCTGGCGTCCGGCCCCAACGTGCCGTCAACGTAGTCGCAGATAAGAAGTTCCAGTTCCGCGCACGTCATACCAGTACCTTCTGCCTTCGCAAAACACGGGCCAATTCGGCCCGGCCCCGGTTCAGCCGGGACTTCACGGTTCCTTCCGGAATCCGTAGGATCGCCGCGATCTCACGGTATTCCAAATCCTGTAAGTCGCGCAGAATAACCGCCTCGCGCAACTCCGGCGACAGCTTTTGCAAGCCCGCCTGCAAAATCTCGCTGGCCTCCCGCCCGGCCACCATGGCGTCGGTTCGCGCTGCTGGCCGCGAAGCCGCCGAAAGCGACTCCTCGATCCTCGGAGTCTGCTCTTCAATCGAATCCGTCAGCCGCTCCTGGCGCGAGCGCCGGTAGTTGTCGATCAGCAGATTACGCGTCAGCCGCGCCAGCCAGGTCGTAAACGCGCCTTCGGTCGACCGGAATGTCTTCAGCGTCCGGTAGACGCGCAAGAACACCTCCTGGGTCAGATCCTGCGCCTCCCCGTCCTTCCCTGTGAAACGATAACAAAGCCCGTATACGCGGCGGGTGTGGGTTCGAACCAAATCCTCCCAGGCGGCTTCGTCGCCGCTCAGACACCGCTCCACCAGGCTGTGATCGAGGTCCAAACTATGTTTTACCCAATATTGCCCGCCGCTGTCCGTTCTTTCTTGGAACGGAGCGCCCGAAACCATCGCCAGCGCCGCGGCCGCCATAACCCCCTCGTGTCCTCCCGATGCCAACACGGGCTGAATCCCGTGCCGGCCGCCGGCCTATCGTCTTCAGCCGGCTCACACTCAAAGAAACGAGGCATTATCATAATAGGTTCATTTTTTCCCCCTGGCAATCAGTGGGGCAGGCTCCCAGCCTGCAGCGGCCTCTCAGGCCGCGCCAACGCGCGACTCGCGACAGTCACTTTCGCGAATCCGTGTGCCAACCAGCATTGACCCATTCTCCCCGGCGGAACACGAAAATCTCCGTAGCGCGTCCCGAGTCGAGCGACCGCTTGCCGCCCACTTCCGTTTCGAGCACATACTCGGTGTAAACTACCGCAACATCGGCAAACCGCTGAATCTGCGTGCGTGGAAACTCCAGCCGGATCAGTTTGCCGCCCCCGGCCCGAAACTCCGCGGCGGATCGAAATACATCGGCCTGGTTTTTCCATTTCTCCTCGCCGGCGCTGATAACAATGGCATCTTTCGGCACCAGCTTTCCAAGAACTTGCGTATCGTTGGCAAACCAGGCGCGCCAGACCGCGTCCCGCGTCTGCAAGAGCTGATCTTGCTCACCGGGGCCCGCTGCACAGCCCCATACCATCGTCCCCAGCACAGCCACCGTAATCCAGGCGAACCGTATTCTTTCTCTCATCTTTTTCCTCTAATTGTTGGATTTGGCATAAGCGCAAGCAATAGCGCCGCCGCCGAGGCGGAAAACACCGAGTAGTCCAGCGGTGATTTCACGCCCAGCGAAATGGTCATGGCTGCGCCGAATAAGGCCAGCAGCACGGCGCTGGCTAATGCCGTCCACCGCGGCCACAGCCCCGCGACGAGGGCGATGCCGAGCAGTAACTCGGCAATCGTCGCCGCCCACGCCAGGAATGGGATGGTGAACGCCGGCATAAATGCGTTGACTTCCGCCGTATAGCGCACAAAGTTGCTGAAGCTTCCGTAACCGGCGTTCTTGCCCCAAAGGCCGAAACGGGAGGCGATGCCGGACAAAAAAGCGCCGCCCAGCGCGATACGCGCATAAAGCACTGCGAGCCGTTCCAAAGTCTCCATGCCCCGCATCGCTACTTGCCTTTTCCTTCCGCCGCCGGAACAGTGAGCGGCGTCTCCCGATCGCAAACAAAATATGCAATGAATTTCGCCGGCTTTTTCGCGCTCGCGTTAGCCGAAACCAGGTGCACGCTATTGGGCGCTTCGTAAAATCCCTGCCCCGCTTTGTAGACAGCCTCCGCTGCGCCCTCCGTTTGCATACGCACGGCGCCTTCGATCACGTAGCCCGTCACGGCACAGGGATGGCTGTGAATCGGGGATTGCCCCCCAGGTCCGTAAGTGACCTCCACAAGGTGCACCTGGAGGTGCGCGCCATCCAACCGGGGTAGAGCGTGAGCCTGCACCTCGTGCGATTGTGTTGACTTGTCGCTCCCGGCCACCGCCGCACATAAAACCGCCACGGCAAGGCAGCCCGTCTTGATGCAAATTCGCGTTCGCATATGGAATTCTCCAGTGGTCTACTCTCAATCTACATTCAAGGTAACTGCAGGCTGGTATATTGAAAGCAGCCGCTTTTCCCATATTCCGGTAGTCCACTTACCCCCATATGGACTTTCAAATCACGTTGCCGGATCGGCGCGATCTTACAGGCCAGATCTACCGGCAAATGCGCGCCGCCATTCTGGGAGGTCGCTTGCGCCCCGGGCAGCGCCTCCCTTCCACGCGCAGCCTCGCCAGCCAGGTTGCGGTCGCGCGCAAGACCGTAACGCGCGCCTACGAGCTGCTCTTCAGCGAATCTCTGGTCACCGGAAGCCCCGGTTCGGGAACGTATGTCGCCTGCGAGATCGTCCCCGCAAAGAGATACCCGTCCGCTGCCGAATCCGTGCTCCGGCCGCGCGCGGTATGGGCTGATGTTCTCGATCCGCCTTCGCTCGTGAAACCTGCCGCCCCGCGCTTCGACTTCGCGGTGGGCATGCCGGATATTTCGCTGTTCCCGTTTGCGCTCTGGCGCAGTCTGATAGCCAGCAGCAGCCGCGTCGTTCGCGAACTGGATGCCCGGTACGGAGACCCCCAAGGGGATCCCAGGTTACGCGAGGCCATCGCGCGCTACGTGGCGTTTACCCGCGGTGTCGTTTGCGATGCAGGCTGCATCGTAATTACGCACGGCGCGCAGCAGGCCTTCGATCTGATCGCCCGCGTGCTCCTGAATCCCGGCGACGTTGCCGCCGTCGAGGAGCCCGGCTATCCTCCTGTCCGCCAGTTATGGACCACCCAGGGAGTGAAGGTTAAGCCCGTCTCCGTGGATGCCGAAGGGATCTGCGTCTCCCGGTTGCCTTCCAGCGCCCGGCTGGTCTACGTAACCCCTTCTCATCAATTTCCCCTCGGCATGCCCATGTCGCTGCGCCGGAAGCTCGAGCTGTTGCAGTGGACGGCCCATCGCCGGGCGTGCATCCTGGAGGACGACTACGACAGCGAATTCCGATTCGATCCGCGTCCGCTCGAAGCCCTGCAGAGTCTCGATAAGCGCGGCTTGGTCGTTTACGTGGGCACGTTCTCGAAGGTGCTGCACCCTGGCATTCGCGTGGGGTTTATCGTCGCCCCAAAATCCCTGGTTCCGGCATTGTCGGCAGCGCGAAGTTTGACGGACTCGCATGAACCCCTCGTCACCCAAGCTGCGCTCGCCCGCTTCATTATGGAAGGCCACCTCGCCCGTCACGTGCGCCGCATGTCGAAGATCTACGCCCGGCGGCGCGCCAGGTTGCTCGACCTGCTGAGGGCCTCGCCTGAGATTTACGGGCGGATCGTCCCGTCCGTCGCCGGCCTGCACATCGCCTGTATCCTAAGAGACGAATCCCGGCTCAAGCCGCTCCTCAAGCGCGCCCTGCTGCATGGCGTTGCGCTCACGCCTCTCAGCCGCTTCTCGACTCAACCGGCGCCATCAGCCGGAATCGCATTGGGTTACGGGAGGATCTCGGAGGAACAAATCGCCGAGGCCCTGGGCTTAGCTATCAAGCTATAGCTACCCCCGCTCGCTATCCAGCATCCGCATCTGGCCCTCGTCATACCGTGTTCCCGCAATAGCCGACTGCGCTATCCTCTCCTCCATGCGCGCCACATCGGCGCTCGAAAGCTTCACACGCAATGCCGCCAGCGATTCGGAAAGCTGCCGCCGCGTCCGTGCGCCGATCACCGGAATAATCCGCTGCCCCTTGGCCAGCACCCAGGCGATGGCCAGTTGGGCCGGAGTCAGACCCTGCTGCGCGGCAATCTGCTGCAACTCGTCGACCACCTTCTCGTTCTGTCTGGAATTCTCGCCGCTGAACCGTGGGAGGTGTGCGCGAAAGTCTCCCCTTCCGGCCGGTTTGGACCCGCTTAGCAGGCCCCGCGAAAGCACTCCATACGCGGTCACCCCGATGCCCAGTTCTTCCAGCACGGGAAAGATCCTCGCTTCGGGCCCGCGGCTGATCATGGCGTATTCAATCTGTAGATCGCAGATCGGCAGGACGGAATGCGCCCTCCGGATGGTGTCCGGTCCCACCTCCGAGAGGCCGGCGTATCGCACGTAGCCGCCCCGGATAAGATCGCCGATCGCGCCCATGGTTTCCTCGATCGGAACAGTGGCGTCCAGCCTCGCCGGACGGTATATGTCGATGTGGTCCACGCCCAGCCGTTTCAGGCTATATGCGGCGAAGTTCTTTACCGCCGCCGGGCGCGCGTCCACTCCGCCCCAGCCGCCGTCCGGAGATCGTAGCGCTCCGAATTTTACCGACAGCAGCGCCTCGTGGCGGCGGTCCCGCAACGCTCGTCCGATGAGCATCTCATTGTGACCCGCGCCATAAAAATCGCCGGTATCGAGCAGCGTCACCCCTGCATCCAGGGCCGCATGAATGGTGGCGATGCTTTCGTTATCGTCGGCCGCGCCATACACGCCGGACATCCCCATGCAGCCCAGCGCCATGGGGAATACCTTCAGCCCGGTGCCGCCCAAGGGGCGCGTTTCAAGTTGATCTTCCGTAGTCATGAGCCCATCGTAATTTGCTTTTGGGGCGAGTTGTCAACGTCGCCAACCACCCAGTGGGGCGGGCGATCCATGAGTTTCGCGCCAGTGTACAGATTGCCGCCGCAGAACGTGAGCCGGCCATCAGCGAATGCATGCTTGCATCCTTTCATGCTTTACATGAAGGCATAGGGCTCCGTCCGGCCTGCCCGAATCGACCCCAAAACCCTTCGACCGTGGCAAACCCCATCAGTTAGGCCTCTCCGTGTCAAAACCCGGCGGGCCCTCGTTAGCCTTACGATTCAGTTTCGGCAGTGCCTCCCGGGCTGCGCAGCGCTTCCACGGTCTCCAGGTCCAGACGTTCGGAGAGCTTCATTTTGCGCAAGGTTTCGGCGACTTCCTGGTCGCGGTTCTTGAGTCGAACGGCGGATTCGACGACCTGCTTGACCTGCTGAACCGTGGAGTCGGAAGCAGCCCAAACGCTCAAGCACATCACATAGACTGCAGCGATGCGGCGAAAGCTCATAGATTACTTCGGCGGCTGCGATTGCGGCGGCTGTTCCTTGGTCTTATCGTCGGGCAGCGGCGGCATATCCTTGTCGTCGAACTTGATCAAAGAGTCGGCAGAGAACTTGCGGTAAAGCCGGAATTCCTTCTCGTTCTTCGACCATTCCCTGCCGGAGTGCATACGCACAGTGGCAATCAGCGGCAGGAAGAATTCGCTATCGCCGATTTTAGTGAAGTCGTAGTCCAGCGTTTCCTTGGCCTCCTGGACGGGAAACGTGGGCGGGATGTTGTCGGCCTCCTGGGTGATGCGCACTATGGTGTTGTATTCCTTGTCAACGAAGACCGATCCATGATAGCCCACCGTGATTCGGCGCACATCGTCTTTGCTCTCGCCCTGATACTCGATGGTATATTGGCTGAACTCCAGCGGTATACGGTAGGAAAAAACGTGCGTGCGGCGGCCGCGCAGTTTCGCCCATCTTTCCCACGCGAAGCCGGCATGGCTTCTAGGGTCGAAGATGTCCCGCATGCCGGTGCCGAAATCGCCCATCGATAAGGCCCCGCCCACCGAGGCGTAGGCTACATCGGTGATCACCTTATCGTTTCGGGAGACCAACTTGTAATCTTCTTTCTGGTTGAAATAAGAAAGGCGCGCGGTAATGATGTCCTGCATCCGCCACGATTCCCGGCCGGTAGTGTCGACATAGCGGCGAGTCTGCTCCAGGCAGATGAAGTCGGGGAGCCGTTTGGTGTAGTTGACCGCGTAGTCCCGCACTTCGTCCAGCAGCTTCGCCTGCTCTTCGGACGAGGGCGGAGGAGGAGGAACGTAAACGGGCTTCGGAGGGGGCGGCGACGCCCCGGGCAGGCTCTCCGATTCGGTCGCCAATTGTTTCAGCACGGCGACGGTTTTCGGGCCAGCGCCCTGGTTCTGCAGGGCCTCCACCGTATCCAGATCCAGGCGTTCCGACAGCTTCATTTTGCGCAGCGTTTCGGCGACTTCCTTGTCGGGATTCTTGAGCTGAACGGCGGACGTGATGAACTGTTTGATCTGCTCAACGGTGTAGCCGGAACCAGCCCAAACGCTCAAGCACACCACATAAACGGCAGCGATGCGGCAAAACCTCATACAGTCTATTGTCCTATAAATCGTCAACCGGTCTTGCGCGCCGGGGCCGGCGCCACGGGTTTCGAGTCGGCCTCGTCGGCCAGCACCACGATCGAACTTCTGGGGAACGCGAACTTGTGCCCAAGCTGATCGATCACGTTGACCTGGCACACATACTGCCCCGCGGGCAAGCCCTTCAACAGCGTTTGCAGCCGCAGGGGAACGACGCCTTGCCGCTTAGCATTGACGCGGTTTACCCGGACGGCAGGCGTTTCCATCACCTTCTTATCGCCCTGATAGAACGCCACGGTGGCCGTGACGCTGGTGATGCCGCCGTTTTGACTTTGCTGAGATTGGCTCTGATTCGCCGCCCCCGGGAACTGAAACACGCCGGGATCGTAAAGCTCCAGATAGACCGACATCTTCTGACCGGGCCGGAACACACGCGTGACATTGGGCATGATCTTCTGGCCGGAATCGTCTATGAGCGGATCCTCCGCCACCAGCTTTTTGCTATTCTTCGCGCCGGCAATCTGTTCCTTCACAGCCTGCACCTGGTTGCTCAGGATCACCGAGCTGAGGCGCAGGGCGTTCCCCGAACCGAGATCCGGTATTACGAATGGCGCCGTGAACGTGCCCGTCTTGCCCTCCCCGTTTTCGCGCGCCACGAACTTCAGGCTGTACTTGCCGGGAGCCAGCGTAAACCCGGTATCGTATTGGATCTGCTTACGCGCGACTTCTCCAGCGGTAGCTGACGCCACTTTGAGGGGAATCGTGTCGCCCACCACAGAAGCCTGCCGCCCGCGGGCATCCCGGACTTCTGCGACGAAATCCATCTCAGTGGCCGCCTTGGCGCCCTTGCTGGTGAACGACAATGCCGAGCCGGGGATCCGCACCGAGATGGGCACGAAATATTTACCTTTGGCCAGGCGGAAGTAATCCACCTCCACGGCGATGGGGAGATCGGTCGCCGGATTGTCGCTGAGCAATGCTTCCTGCAACTGCGCTTCCTTGTTGGCGCCGGTCATCTTGGCGAAAGTAGTGGGAGCATAGTAGCCTTGCTTGAACTCCAGTTTGGCCTTCAAGTCCGCCAACTTGGGAGCTAGTTTCACCGTGATGCGGCGGTACTTGCCGTCTTCGGCGGCGTTGGTGCTCGCATAGCTCAGCATGTAATAGCTGCTCATGTCTTTCTGTACCTGGGTCATACCCAGCGTCAGATCATTGGAATCGAGCAACGCCTTGCCGCCGGTGTCGGCTGCCAGCGTATCCAGGGTCTCCTGGGTGTTATGGAAATTGTCCATCAGCGACTGTTGCGCGGAACCGGTGTACAGGTTCGACCCCACCGATGCCGCCTGGGTGGCGTCTCCGCCCGGCGGGGTAGCCATCAAGCCGCGTGCGTCGATCGGATAGAACGCGACGTTCGCCCGCATGGCCGCGTTTACGGTGGCCTGAAGCTGCGACTGATTCTCGACACCGGTCTTCTCGATGCCGCTCGAGATATAGACCAACGCCTTCTTTTGCGGATAATGCGCCAGGCGGCGGGCGGCGTCTTCGAGCGCGGCCAGCTTGCGATCGGAATTGAAGATATTGAACTCGGTCTCGTCGGCCACGAACGACCCGCTGATGTCTTGTGTGTCGGCGCCAGTGTACGCCATGGTGGATAGCTCGCTCGATTCGCCGACGTGGAAGGCGTGCAGGGTGGAAATCAACTGGTCGCGGTCGGCGGTGAAATCCAGAACGGTCTTCAACTCGGTTCCGAAGGTCATGATGGAGACCAGATCGCTGGTGGTCATCTGGGTGCCAAGGAATTTGATGGCGGCGTCCACCGAGCGGATCTGCTCCTGGGGTTGCATGGTCGAGATATCGAACAGCATCACGATCAGGCGGTGATCGCGCAGGTCCTGTTTGGGCGTCTCGGGCGCGGGGACCGCGGCGGGAGCGGGCTTGGGCGCTTCGCGGGTCTGGAGGGTTTTCGCCGGTTGAATCGGCTCGAGCGGCTTGGTATCCAGCTTCTGCAGCTCACAGCTTTGCAAGGTCTGGAGCTTGCCGTCTTCGTAAACCAGAAAGTCGCTGCCGGTCAGGTTCCCGATGCTCTTGCCGTCGCGGCTGGTCACCGTCACGTTAACCGTCACCACATTGGCGGTGGTGGAGAAGGTGGCCATTTGCTGTGAGCTCAACTGGCTGGCCAGCAGAGCTACCGTCACAACTAATGCAAGGTATTTCAAAACCGGAACCTCATCACTATATCCAGCGTGCGCATGGCCGACGCGGCGGTGGGAAGGCCATAGTTGGAGGCGCCCACCACCGTGGCGACATTCGTGAAGCTAACCTGATTGAAAATATTATTGCCTTCCGCGCGGAACTCCAGCCGGCGGCGGGTATCGCCAAACTGGAACGACCGCCCGAACGCTGCGTTCACGGCCACCAGGTTGGGACCCGGAATGGTGTTGCGTCCGGCGTTGCCGAACTGGCCCGACGGCGGCGTGGTAAACGCAGCCAGATTGAAGAGCCCGCTGCCAGAAGTCACCGGCAGGCCAGTGGCATCGGCGCGCTCGCTGCCCACTCCGTTGGTCTGCGCCAGCTCCGTTTCGTTATCCAGGATGCGGGCCGTGAGCGGCGTCCCGCTCTCCGCGGTGATGCTGCCCGAGAGCGACCAATTCCGCAGCAAACGTCCGGCCGTGCCGCCCGAAGCATAACGCGAGTTCGGATTGCCGAAGGGCGACGTATAGACCCAACTCATGGTGAACACGTGAGTGCGATTGAAGCTGGACAGGCCGCGCTCAGCCGCGAGGTCCAGCCAGTTCTGCGCAACCGTGCTGCCGACTCCCCCGAAACTGGACGCGTCGTCAATGGACTTCGAGAAAGTGTAGCGCGCATTCATCGAAATCCCTCCGCGGAAACGCCGCATCAGGTGAGTCTGCAAAGCGTTGAAACTGGAATCGCCAATGGGAGCGTCGTATGTGAATCCCGTGGCATTGGTAAGCTGGTTCCCGGAAGAGCCCGGGCTGCCCGGAGGCCCCTCGTTGGGAAGCATCAGAATATCCAGGCGGGTTCCCTTGGTGCCCAGATACCCCACTTCCATGAAGAAGCCGCGGCCGAGATCATGCTGGATGGTGAGGTTCCAGGTCTGCGCGTACGGCGTGCGATAGTACCGATCCACGGCGAACGTGTTGGTAATGTCGGAAGACACCGAGACCAAGCCATCCGCCAGCGTCAGCGGGTTTTCGGCGCTGGTGTTGACACTCTTCGAGACCGCGAAAGGTGGCAGCCCCGGAGGTTGCGGCTGTTGCGCCAGCTTCAACCCGAATGGGATGTAGGACTGGCCGTTGTAATAGATCCCGTAGCCGGAGCGTATGATGGTGGAACGCTTGATGAACGGCACCTTATAAGCCAAGCCCAGGCGCGGCGAAAAATTCCGGTAATCGGGATTGATCAGGCCGGCCGGAAACGAACCGGTGTAAGGTCCAGGCACCGAGGGCGCCACCACCGCCACGTTAGTGAAGCCGGGAGCGATGTCCAGGTTGGCCATCTCGCTGTATTTCTCCTGCAGGGGCGCGAAAAACTCGTAGCGCAGGCCCAGACTCAGTGTCAGGTTCGCACTGACTTTAAAATCGTCCAGCGCGTAACCGGTCCAGACATTCTGCGTAAAATACATCGCCGGACTGTATTGTATGGAGGCGGACTGCGGCATCCCGAGCAGAAAATCGGCGAAATCGAAACCTGTCCCCGTGACGGCCACACCTTTGACCAACTCGCTGGTAGCCTGGCCGTTGAAGTTGAAGGTGCCGCGTCCGTTCTGCTGCGTGGTGGTGCTGGTATCGTTGCGGCTATACTGCAGGCCGAGAGTCAGTGTATGCTTGCCGCGCGAAAGGACGACGCTCTCGGTCCCGCCCTGACTCTGGTTGCGCGAGAGCAAGGGCTGCCCGTCGCTGAGTGCGCCGAAATTGGTGAAATTCAAGTTAGGCGGACCATAGTCGACCGGGTTGGTGGAGGTGCCGGCGATACCCAATTCCGAGGCCACGTCGGTTCCGTATGCGAAAAACGGAGTGGTTTCGTTGCGGTTGCGATTGAAGGAGACCATGGAGCTAAGAATCGTCGTGGGTGTGAAGTTGTGCGTCCAGGTGAGGTCAGTCTGTATGCCGTAGCCGCTGACGGTATCGAAAAATGCGAACGGCTGGGCGTTGTCGCCATCGCGGTTCTGGTAAGACAAATGGTACGCCAGCCGATCCTTCGTGTTCAAATTCCGCATCACGCGCGCGTTCAGGTTGTCCGTGTTATTGGGCGGCGATGCCAGGTATTGGTAGTTGTCCACTGTGCCGGTCTGATTCGGCATCGGGATATAATGACCGAGCAGAGCGACGGCAATCGGATTCAGCGCCGTAAGCTTATCCCCGGGAAAGGGCGTCGTGCCGCCGGGCTGGAAGATCAGCACCGGGGCTCCGTTCGACTGCAGCGTCTGCGAGAAGTTTCCTTCCCGCTCCAGCGCGGTGGGCACTGTTTCCACCGCCGAATAAGACTGCCGGGAGCGCGTGCCGGTGTAGTTCACGTAAAAGAAAGTGGATGTATCCTTGACAATCTTCGGGATCACCAGCGGCCCACCTACCAGAAACCCGAAACGGGCACTGGCGTAAGGCGGTTGCGGCACTTCCTGGCCGGTGATGGAAAATGGCCTGGCGTTCACCACCGAGTTCGCCAAGGTCATGAACACCATGCCGTGGATCTGGCTGGGAGCCCTGCGGTTGCCGAACTGCGCGCCGGGCCGGCCTTGGCCTTGTCCCCGGTTGCCGCCCCCGCCGGGACCTCCTCCGCGACCGCCGAAACCGCCGCCTCCCGGCCCGCCGCCTCCCGGTCCGCCGAAGCCGCCCGGACCACCGGGGGCACCGCCCGGCCCACCGGGTCCGCCCATCTGCCCGCCGCCAGGACCGCCGGGCCCGCCCGGACCGCCCATCATGATGCCGAAATCGGGCTGAGAGTTTTGCGCCAAGCCCTGGCTCAAGCTGCCGGAGACCTGGAAGGCATCGCTGCTGTTCTGTCCATCCACCGGCGCCGCACCGGGCACCGCCGCTTCGGGCGTATTCATCTCGCTCTGCAATTGCGATTCAAGCTGATTCCCGGCCTGCGCGCCGCCCATACGAGCCAAGCGCTGCGCCACCGGCGACTCCTGCAATTGGAGCGCAAAGTCGATTTTGGCGGCGTCTGCGCAGTCGGATTTCTTGGTGGCAGAGTCGAAACCGAACATACTGACTTCGATCGAACATTCGCCCGCGGGCGCCGCGGAGAATGCGTAGTGACCGTTCTGGTCAGTGGTGGTGATTAGCTTCCGGTCGCCGATGGTAGCGGTTACAGTCGCGCCGGGAATGGGCTGGTTCGCCGACTTCACGACGCCGCTTTGGGCGTACAGCGCGCCACAGGCGGTCAAAAAGGAGAGGGAAAGAAGACGATAAATCGGCAAAATCCAAATGCCTCAAATAGCAACGACGACCGGAAACCGCCGGCAGTTACCCTGTTAAGACATTGTAAACCATTGGCAGCGCGTAACATTCGCACATTTGGGAGCGCCTTTTCGGCATGCGTAAACTAATGACTACAGGCTTTCTTCTGGGCTTGCTCGCGTTGACGGCCATGGCCGCGGATGTCACCGGCAAATGGACCGCGCAGATGCCCGGCCGAAACGGACAGACACGGGAATCGACATTCAATTTCAAGGTCGATGGCAACACGGTGACCGGCACGATCAGCGGACCGCGAGGCGATATGGAAATTTCCGACGGCAAGATCGACGGCGATACGATCACCTTCTCGCAAACCATGGAGTTCAATGGAAACACGATGAAGATTCTGTACAAGGGAACGGTTTCCGGCGACTCGATCAACTTCACCCGGACGCGCGAGGGCGGGGGCGGCGGCGAAGGGCGCAAGGGCGGCGGCCCCATGGAATTCACCGCGAAGCGGGCGTCGTAGCTTCGTCGTTGAGGAATATCACGACGGCATCTCCGTGACAGACTAAGCGGGCGGGAGACGACTCTCCATATCCGAAGCCGTTCTTCCGCGTTCCGCTCCCGGTGGCCGTAACGAGATCCTTGCGGGTTTCGACGCGGCCATATATCACGGCCCAGTTATCGTAATCTGGGCTGCCGAAGGGGAGCTTTGTCAGGGACGTGCCGAGCTTCACGGCGCGCAGTTTTTGGGCTAGAAGCGGCGCGTCCACGGCCAGCACGGTAGGCGGTTCAGGGGCGGTTGACGGATCGTACGCCACCCATAAGGCACTGGGCCATTCCTGGCCGCCGGCGACCAGCTTGTGACCGCATTTCTGCTCTCCGAGCCAGCGCCCCGCCTGGCGGGAGGAGAAGCGTCCAACGACCGCGACCACCTTGCCATCGTAAGCTGAGAGATCCTGCAATACCTCGCACACCGTGACTGGCTGCAGCGCAGCCTCCGCCCGCACGATGAGCGGACACACCAAAGTTAGGAAAACTATTGCGAGTCGCACGGCTCCTGAAGCGGTAATTCATTATAGGCGCGCAGGCGGCGGGTTGCGTTACAAACTATTAGTAAGCGGCAGTTCGCTTCATTCAGGCGCGATGCAGTTTGTCCACCACGTCGACTTGGGTGGCGCGCCGGACGGGGATAGCCGCCGCGACCATGGCTATGGCGATTACGGCCACGGCCGCGGCTGCGAGCGTCGTAAAGTTGTGCGTGACGCCGAACACCAGATTCTCGAGCCAACGCGAGACGGCCCAGCCGGATAGCATGCCCACAGCCACGCCGGCCAGGGACAGGCGCAGAGCCTGCCAGCCGGCCCAGCGGAGAATCGAGGGCCGCGGCGCGCCCAAAGCCATGCGGATGGCAATTTCGTCTTCCCGGACGCGCACCCAATAGTTCAGGAGTCCGTATATGCCAACGGCCGCGAGGAGCATCGCCAACGCCGCAAACAACGCCAATAGCAGAGCGCTGAAGCGGCGCTGCGCCAGCGAGGCTGCCACCGTCTGCGCGAAAGGCTGCAAGCTTTGGATGGGCAGATTTCGGTCGATGGCCGTCACGCGGCGGCGCACGGCTGGCGCGAGCGACGACGCGGCGCCGGCGGCGCGAACCATCACCACCATGGCTTCGCTGGGCGACTGCGAGAGGGGCAGGTAGATCTCCGGATAGGGTTCGGTGCCCAGGCCCATTTGGCTGACATTTCCCGCCACGCCAACGATCTGGTAGGTGGGCCCTTCACGATAGGGGCCGCCCGACTTGATGCGGCGCCCCACGGCCGATTCTTTCGGCCACCACTTGCGCGCGAAGGTTTCATTGACGATGGCCACGCGCGGCGCGGCGGGACGGTCGGCGTCGTTGAATGCGCGGCCTTCGCGCAGCGGGATGTGCATGGCGCCGAAGTAGTCGCGATCCGCGGTGTTGAATAGAGCAATGGGAACTTCGGCGGGTTGCGGCGCGGGCTGGTCCAGCACGGAGTAGAACCAGTCGCCACAGTCGCCCGCCGATGGCGGGCAGCTCACCGCGCCCACCGCTGTGACGCCGGGCAGCGCGTGCAAATCCCGTTTGAGCGTGTCGTAGAAACCGGCAATGGCCGGCGGACTTTTGTACGAGGCGGATGGCAGCACCAGTTCGAGGGCCAGCACATGGTCAGGCACGAATCCGGGATCGGCTGTTTGCGCCGCGATCAGGTTACGCAGTAACAATCCGGCAGCGAATGCCAGCACCAATGTGAGGGCGATCTCCGCCACTACCAGCACGCTACGGGATCGCTGGCCGCCACGGCCGGTTGCCGAGCGGGAACTGTCTTTCAAGGCGGACACCAAGTCCGCTTTGCCGGCGGCGAAGACTGGAGCGATACCGGTGAACAATCCGGTAAGAATTGTGATGGCTGCCGCGAAGAGCAGCACGCGCCAATCGAAGGTGGCTTCGGTGAGGCGGGGAATATCGCGCGGCCCCACGGCAATGAGGGCGTCCGAGCCCCACCGCGCCAGCAGTCCCCCGGCGGCGCCGCCGAGGGCGGCGAGCAGAAGATTCTCCGTGAGCAGTTGCCTGACGAGGCGCGCCCGGCCTGCGCCAATGGCGGCGCGGATGGCGATCTCTCTGGTGCGCGCGGTGGAGCGCGCCAGCACCAGGCTGGCGACGTTGGCGCACGCGATGATGAGGACCAATCCGACGGCTCCCAGCAGGATCAGCAGTGTGGGGCGGATGTCGCCGGTGCTGTATTCGGTAAAGAAGACGGCGCTGGCGCGATGCTGGCTCTCGGGTCCGGGGTCGGATTGCGCGAGGCGCTGCATGATAAGGTCCAGGTCGGCGACTGCCGCACGCAGTGTGACGCCGGGCTTCAGGCGGGCCAAAAGTCGCATGGACCCGTGCCGGCTGCGGTCGACGACCTCGCCTTCGATCTGGTGCAGCGGCAGATAGAAATCGACGGATTGTTCAAAGAAATGCAATCCGGGCGGCAGGACTCCGACCACTTCAAAGGGCTTGCCATTGAGCGCCAACGTTGCGCCCAGTATAGCTGGGTCGGCACCCAGTTTGCCGATCCAAAACCGGTAGTCGAGGACGGCGGTGGGGGCAGCGCCTGGTTGATCGTCGGCGGCGGTGAAGATGCGGCCCAGCAAGGGGTGCGCACCGACGAGGCCGAAGAAGCCGTGAGTCACGACGCCCGCGCGGGTGAGCAACGGCTCGCCGCGGCCGGTGAGGGTGAAATGCGCGGTGTGGAATCCGGCCATGTCTTCGAAGCTATGGTTCTGGTTGCGCCAGTGCTGGTAATTCACCCAGGTGACGCTGATACCTTCGGTCTTGGGATCGGATTCACCAAGCCAGACCAGGCGGTCGGCGGCGGGATAAGGCAGCGGGCGCAGCAGGACCGCGTTCACTACGCTGAAGATGGCGGTGTTGGCGCCAATGCCCAGCGCCAACGTCAGGACTATGACCAGCGAAAAACCGGGGGATCGACGGATGCCGCGCAGGCCGTAGCGCAGGTCTTGCGCGATGGTTTCGAAGGATGGGAAGCCCCAGGCATCGCGGGCGCGCTCCTGGATCTGCGTACGATTACCGATGTGCCGGAGGGCTGCCGCGCGAGCCCCGTCGGCCGGCATGCCACGCGCGATATTTTCCTGGATTTCGAATTCCAGTTGGGCGTCGATTTCGGCGTCGATTTCGGCGGCGAGATCTCTCGCAGAGCCCCGGCGGCCAGCCAGGAGGCGCCGCAATTTGGCCCACCATTCCCGCATCTTGTTCAGCCTTCCGGGGCGAGAATGCGCCCCATGGCCTCGACAAACCGTTGCCAGCGGGATGTGGCGGCTACCAGTTGCCTGCGGCCCGCCGGAGTGAGCCGGTAGTATTTGGCGCGGCGGCCGTTGGGCGAAATTTTCCACTGCGCCGCGATCCAGTCGCGTTGCAACAGGCGCTGCACGGCGGGATAGAGCGAACCGTTATCCACCACAAATTCGTCGCCGGACTGCCGCTCGAGAGACAGGGTGATGCCGTAAGCGTGATTAGGGCCGACCTGCAGGCTGCGCAGGATGAGGACTTCCAACGTCCCCTGCAGGAATTCGAGTCGTTCCCGTGGATTGTCTACCGTAGACACACTACCTATATACCCCGGAAGGACGCCGGTTGTCAATGGGGCCGTGCCGCTAGCGCAGATTGTGTTTCTTGATCTTGTAGCGCAGCTTGTCGCGGGTGATGCCCAGGATGCGGGCGGCGTGCACCTGGTTGCCGCCGGCGCGGTCGAGAGCCTGTTCGATAACGCTGCGCTCCTGTTGATCGAACGACAGGCCGGTGTCCGCGTTGGTTTGTTCCGCGGCTGGAAGCGGCGCGCCGGCAGCGCCCTGCCGCATGTATTGCGGAAGATCGGCTACGTCGACGACCTCGCCGGCCGCCAGCATGCACGCGTGCCCGATGACATTCTCCAGTTCGCGCACATTCCCAGGCCAGGCGTGGCGCGCAAGCAGAATCTGCGCGCGGGGAGTAATCGATTCCACGGGCTTCTTGTATTGCGCCGCATACTTCTGGATGAAGAAGCGCTCCAGTAGCGGCAGGTCCTCCTTGCGGTCGGCCAGCGCCGGCGTTTTGATTTCCACCATGGAAAGCCGGTAATACAAGTCCTCGCGGAAGCGCTTCTCGGCGATTTGCGCGCGCAAGTCGTGATTGGTAGCGGCCACCACGCGCACGTCCACCTGGCGCGCGGTCAGCGAGCCGACCCGCTGCACCTCCCGATTCTGCAGGACGCGCAGCAGCTTGGCCTGGGTGGAAAGGGGCATATCGCCGATCTCATCGAGGAAGAGCGTGCCGCCGTGGGCGTACTCGAACAGGCCCATCTTGTTGCTGTCCGCGCCGGTAAATGCGCCTTTCACGTGTCCGAACAGCTCGCTTTCGAACAAAGTTTCCACCACCGCCGAACAGTTGCAAACCACCATCGGACCGGATGCCTGGCTGAGTTTGTGCAGCGCTTGCGCCACCAGCTCTTTGCCGGTACCGGTCGGCCCGGTAACCGCGCACGAGCGATAATGCGGCGCCACGCGGCGGATCTGCGCGAACATCTCCCACATCAGCGGACTGCGCCCCACCATGCCCTCGAACTGGCTGGTGTCCATCAGCTCGCCATCCAGTTGGCTGACCCGCTGGCGGCGGCGCGCGTCGGCGGCCAGCTTGCCGATGCGTTCGCGCAATACGGGCAGCGAAATAGGCTTGGTCAAGTAATCGCAGGCGCCCTTCTTGATGGCTTCGACCGCGGCGTCGGTGGAATAGTGGGCGGTCATCAGGATTACGTCGGTGGCCGGATCCACCTCCAGAATCCGGTTCAAGAGTTCCATGCCGTTCATCTTCGGCATCACGATATCGCTCAGCACGATTTCCGGATGCTCGCGGCGGACCAGTTCCAGGCCGCGCTCCGGATCGTCCGCGGTGAAGATGTGCAGGCTGTCGCCGGCAAGCGCCTCCGAGACCAACTCCAGGCTTTGAGGATCGTCGTCGATGGCGAGTAACTTGATGCGCGGGGGCGTGACGGGCATAGCGGGCATGACGGGCTAGAGAAGTTTCTTGATTTCGTTGCGCAACGCGGCGATGTCCACGGGCTTGGTGATGTAGCCATCGAAGCCGGCATCCAGAGCGCGGTCGCGATCGCCTTGCATGGCGTAAGCCGTCAGCGCCACCACGTGGAGGCCGGTAAGCCGCGGGTCGGCGCGCAATTCGCGGAGCACGCCGTAGCCATCCAGGCGCGGCATTTGGATGTCCACGAGAACCAGGTCCGGGGCGTGCTCCCGTGCCCGACTCACGGCGTCCTGGCCGTCGGCGGCCTCGACAACATCATAGCCGCTCATTTCCAATACTTCCCGGATCAGCTCGCGGCTGGCGGCGTTATCGTCCGCCACCAGGATTTTAGCGCCGCTCATAAAATAGCGTTCGTGCCAACGAGTGCGTGCGCCCCACTGTAACCGCACTCATGCGCGGCCCTGGTGGGCGCCCACGGCGCGGCGCAGATCCGCCAGCAATTGCTTTTTCCATTCGCGGCCTTTTTGAAACAGGCCGATGGTTTCGTGGCGCAGCATGTCGATTTCATTATCCGTCAGATCCTTGGCCGTCAGAACCAGCACCGGGATATTGCGCAAACCGGGGTCTTCCTTCATGCGGAGCAAGAGCTCGAAGCCATCCATCTCGGGCATGATCAGGTCCAGCAGAATCGCGCTCACCGAGATTTGCGACAATGCCTCCAAGGCCTCCTTGCCGCTGGCGGCCAGGACCGGGATATAGCCATCCGATTCCAGCATCTCCTTGAGCAGCTCGCGCGTGCCGGCTTCGTCGTCCACCACCAGCACCTTGGCGGGACCGTCGGACCCGGGTCCGATATACCGGCGCACAGTTCCGAGCAGCACGTCCTTATCGACCGGTTTTACCAGGTATTCGGCGGCTCCGAGGGCCAGCCCGATTTTCGGCTCATCCACCACGGTGACTACAATCACGGGAATGGCGGCGGTGACGGGCGTCTTCTTCAGGGCGTAGAGCGTGTCCCAACCGCCTTTGCCAGGCATAAGCATGTTCAACGTGATGGCGTCCGGCACGTGTTCGGCAGCCTTGGCGAGGGCCTCCCCCGCAGAACCTGCCGTGATAAGCTGATATCCCTCGGGCTCCAGCCAACTCGCCAGAAGCTCGCGGGCGGGCGCCTCGTCGTCCACTACCAGAACCAGGGGGCGTTCGCGCGGCGGCCATGTCTCGCCGGCCCCGGCGTCGTTGCGCGCGGCGTCTTCGGGCAAGGCGCGGCCGGAGGGCATGGTAAAGCTCAGGCGCGCGCCTTTTCCGGGCTCACTCTCGACCCAGATACGGCCGCCGTGTTCCTCCACCAGGCGTTTGGTGATGGCCAGCCCGAGGCCGGTACCCTCCTTGATGCCTTTGGTGGTGGCGCCGGCCTGGTGGAATGCGTCGAAAATGGCCTCCTGCTCTTCGAGGGGAATTCCCAGGCCGGTGTCGCTAACGGAGACCGTGAGCCGGCCGCGGCGTTCGGCCGCCTCCACCCAGATCCTGCCGCCGTCGGGGGTGAACTTGACCGCGTTGCTAAGCAGGTTAAACAAGATTTGCTTGAACCGGATACGATCCGCGAAGACCGTCACATCGGGACCAATGCTGCTGTGCACCGCGATGGTCTTGGCCGCGGCGGCGGGCCGGATGCTGGTGAGCGAATCGGCCAGGACCACGGCTACGGGCACGTTCTCGCGATTCAACTCCAGGCGTCCGGCCTCGACTTTGGAGAGATCCAGAATATCGTTGATCAGCGCCAGCAGATGCCGCGCGCCCTGCTGGATGTGATTGACGAATCGCTGCTGCTTGGGAGAGAGCGCGCCGGCGGTCTGTTCGGCAAGCAAGTCGGAGAAACCGATAATGGCGTTCAAGGGCGTGCGCAACTCGTGGCTCATACTGGCCAGGAATTCGCTCTTCATGCGATTGGCGCGCTCCACTTCGCGATTGCGCAGTTCCAGTTCTTTGTTAGTCGCCCCCAGCTTCGCATTCAGCGCGGCTATGGCTTCTTCGGCTTGTTTGCGCAGGGTGATGTCGCGATTGATCTCCAGAACGGCGACGGGAGTTTCATCGGCTCCGCGCACCAGGATGTGGCGGCTTTCAACGGCGATCCGGGCGCCGTCGCGCCGCGTGTGCCGCAGTTCGCCATCCCAGCGGCCACCGCGGTCGAGCGCCGCCTCCACCTCGTCCAGGGAAACCGGAAAACCGGTCTGGAACAACGTATGCGTGACGTGGCCCAGGGCTTCCGCGGCGGACCACCCGTAAGTCTCCTGTGCTCCCGCATTCCACTGCAGAATCCGGCCGCCGGGTTCGCGCACGATAATGGCATCGTGCGACGCTTCGATCAATTGGGACTGCCGGCGCAAGTCCTCCTCGATGCGCATGCGATCTGTCATGTCGCGGACCACGGACAGCACCTGCGGGCCATCCTTGGTGTCCAGCGGGCTTAGAGTGATATCCACCGGAAACTCGCTGCCATCGGCGCGCCTGGCCCACAAATCCAGGCCGGATCCCATGGGCCGCATGGCCGGCTTTGCCTGGTAGTGCTCGCGGTGCCCGGGGTGCCGGCCCCGAAAACGGCTGGGCACGAAGTCGTCAACGGACTTTCCAATCAACTCGTCCAACCGGCAACGGAACATTTCGCTCGCCAGGGAATTCGCCAGTACGATGCGGCCCTCCCGGTCCACTTGCAGGATGGCGTCGGGAGAGGCTTCAAAGATCTGGCGGAACCGCAGATCCGCCCGGACTACTTCCCGGGCGCCGGGATCGTGCCGCGCGGCTTTCAACTCCAGCACTTGCTTGGCGGAAATCGGCAGGCGGAAAAGCTCGCCGGTGTGCAGGCAGTCGGCAGCGCCTTCCAGAACGCAATTCATCAGCAGGCGGGTCTCGGCCTCGCGCGCCAAAACGATGAGAGGGACCCACTCGGCGCGTGCCCGCAAGGCTTCCAGTGCGGCGCGCCAACTCCAGCCGGCGGCGGCGTATTCGGTCACGGCCAGATCGTACCGGGTGCGATCGAGGATGGCGGACAAATCCTCAGGGCTTTCGGCGGTGGAATGGCCGGCATCGAAACCCACGCGCGCCAGTTCGCGCATGCATTGCTCCGCGATTTCCGGCTGAGTCTTAAGGAATAGAACGCGCAGAGATCCCCCTCATTTGTGTAATAGTATACAATTTCGGGGACGGCGCGCTAAATGCGATCCGCTTGTGGGTTGGCGGCCGGCGCACATCCGGCTTTACTGTATGGTGAAGCTCTGCGTGGTGGTAAAGGAGCCATTAGCGGTAGTGATAGTCACCGGGCCGGTAGTGGCGCCCGCGGGAACGGCGGCCACGACAGCCTGCGTGGAGTTGACCTGGAACGCCGCTGCCGGGACGCCGTTGAAGCTGACCGAGGTTGCGCCCAGCAGGTGGCTGCCCCAAAGAATGATCTTCTGGCCGGTGGCTCCTGAATCGGGTACCATCCGCGCGATGGATGGCGCGGGCTTGGGGAGTCCGAAATCCAGGCTGAATACCGCGCCGCCGCCCGGCCCGCCGATCGCGGCGGTGCCATAGAGTTTGCCATCCGATCCCTGGATGAAGTTGCAGGGGGCGCAACTGCCCTGCAGATTGCCCGGGCTCATTTGGTAGGCCAGAGTCAGTGCGTGCGTGGTCAGATCGTAGCGGAAGATGGCGTTGTGGACGGTGGAACCATAGAGGGCGCCGTCGGAAGCCTCGACCAGCGAGTTGGGGTTAATCATGAAATTCTGGCCGCTTGGGGCCGGAAAACTAGCCATGGTCTGCCACTGGCCCGCTAGGGTGGCTTGGTAGACGATGCCTGTGTTGCTCGCGCCGCCGCCGCTGAACGTGCCATAAAGGTTGCCGTCGGAGGCGGCGATTAGGGAAGCGCCGTACGGGCCAGGGTAGACATTCGACGGGAAGGTGAGCAGGCGCGAATACCCGCCGGATGGAGTGAGACGGTAAATGAACATCGGGGGCGTCAGTTCGGTGCCCTGGCTGCCCGCGCCGTAGAAGTTACCATCTGTTCCCGCGACAAGCGCGGAAACGGAAATGCCGTCGCTGAGCGATGATTGATAGATTATGGAGACCTTGCCTTTGTCGCCGATGCGCGCGAAACCGACGTACGATAATACGCCATGCGAGTCAAATGCGGCGATAGCGTCATAGATGCCGAGCGGAGCGGCAGCCAAGTCCAGCCCGGAGCGCCAATTCCCGGTCGGATATTGTTGCAGATCCTGCCCGGAGGCCAGGACCGAGTAATAGGAGCTGGCCTTGGTCGAGATGTTAAGCGCCGGCCCGTAAAGCCTCGCGTCCGAGCCTTGGACGAGAGCGCCCGTACCCGTGCTAAACGGCAACGAACAGATCAGCTTGGGAGATCCGGCGGCAGTCAGAGAGAAGATGGACGGGCCGAATGTGGGACCTCCGCCGTCGTTTTGAGCAGTACTTAAGAAGTAAAACAAGCCCGGCGCTGCCTCCAATACGGTTACCGGGGCGGCTCCCTGGCTGCTGGGGTTTGGCGCGGAGTAGAGCAGCCTGTAGATAGGTGCTTGTGCAACGCAGATGCCGGAACTGCTAATAGCTACTGCGAGAGTCAGGATTGCCAGTAATGTACGGCGCATAGTGTCACCTCGCCTGACTTACGAGCGTGTGTACCTGGCTTGAGGTTATCACTGGCTCGCCCCCCCCCTGTAAATAGATATTTAGATCTCATAAGCCGAAAAATCGGACGGAGCGTAGGCCGGCAGCCGCTTGCTCGACCCGCCGCGCAGGCTGGAAATGAATAACCTAGCTGTCCCGCACTTATTGCTCGCGGTCCGTAAATGCCTGGTTTCGGCGCCAGGCGAGCAGCAGGAATCCGCCCAGGATGCAGAAAGGCGGCAACCCCAGCAGCACGATGCCCATGTTAAGCAGGTGGGCGCGGGCCGCATTCTGGGCGGCGGCCGTGCGGTAGCACATGACGCACTGCGCCCAGCTATTGGCGGCGGCCAGAAAAAGCGCGACAGTCAGCCGTTTCATCGGGGCCTCATCATCATCAGTCGGTTGGAATCCGGCATGAATATCAGCAGCATCAGAACGATGCAAAGAATCAACATGGGGAATAGCGTCAGGAACAGACTTAGCTTCTCAAACTTCAGGTGCATGAAATAAGCGATGATCAGAGCGGCCTTGACCACCGACAGCCCAACCAGCGCGGTTAGAAAGATGAGCACGGGAGGCTGAACATAGGCCAGCACGACTTCGACGCCGGTCAAGAATAGCAACACGAACCAAACGGTGACGAATGCCTTGGTGGTGGCGCCCTCAATGTGATCGACTGCCGAGGAATGAGTGCTCATAAGTAGGTTCCTTGTTAATTGACCTTATTATATTTTGGCCGACATCAAGTAGACCAGCGGGAAGATGAACATCCACACTAAGTCCACAAAGTGCCAATAGAGTCCGCTGACCTCCACGTCCTCGGCCTTGAACTTGCCGCGGCCGACGGCGAACGCCATGATGCCCAGGTAAATCAAGCCAATGACGACGTGTGTCATGTGCAATCCCGTGAGAGCGAAGAAGGTGCCGCCGAACAACGGCACTCCCCAGGGATTATCGAATGGCGTGACATGCTCCTCATGGATCAGCTTTAGCCACTCACTCAGGTGCAGCACCACGAACGCGCCGCCGCCTGCCATGGTGGCCAGAATCCAGCCGACGGCGGCCTTGCGGTTGCCGTGGTTCATGGCATGCACTCCCATGACCATGGTCAAGCTGCTGGAGAGCAGGCAGAATGTCATCACCGTGGAAAAAATGATGGCGGGCGAGAATTGAAACGGCGTGGGCCAATTGGGCGTGGACAGGCGCACGTAGGTATAGGCCATGAGCAGCGCGGAGAATGTCAACGCGTCGGAGATGATGAACAGCCACATCCCGAACTTTTTCGAATTCACGGCGTATGGCGAACGCCCTCCCGACCAGACCGAACTCATGGTTGCCGCCGAATTGCCTTGGGACATCGACAAATTACCCCCAAACGAGAAATAGAACCATCAGGAAAAGCCAAAGGCCATCCACGAAATGCCAGAACATCGCGCTGACATCCACGGCGGTACGCTTGCCGGGACCCAATCGTAAGCGAAGAGCCTGCACGTCGACATATGCGAGAGCGGTGAGGCCGCCTAAAATGTGGAGGCCGTGCGCCGCGGTGAGCAGATAGAAAAACGAGCTGCTGGGATTGGTGGCCACGAAGATACCCGCGGTATTCAATTCCCGCCAGGCGAGTGCCTGGCCCAGCAGAAACAGAGCGCCGAGCACGGTGCCGGCCGTCCAATAGCGGTTGAACGCGCTGCGCCGCCCGCTCTTGAGCGAATGCCGCGCCAATTCCAGCAGGAGGCTGCTGGCGAGCAGAACGGCGGTGTTGGCCCACACGATCCGCGGCAGCGGCAAGGCCACCCAATCGTTGGAAATGCCGCGGCGCACAACGAACGCGCTGGTGAAGGCCGCAAAGGCCATGGTGGTGGCGGCCAGCAGCACCATCAGGCCGGTCATGGAGGCGCGGCGCGACGCACCCCAGCCGTCCGATCCTCCACCGCCTCCGCCGCCTCCGCGCGGAGGTGATGGCGGTTTGATGATGTCCGACGTGATGGAGGATGGCATAGGTTAGCTCGGAGGCGGCCTACCAGGCCGCAGCAGGCTGCGAGCCTGCCCCACAACTATTCCGCATGCACGTCCACCGGGTCCGTTTGCATGATGAAGTCGCGCGGAGCGCCGGGCACGCTGTACTCATACGGGCCGTGATTCACCACGGGGTGCTGGCCGCCGAAGTTGTCAAAGGGCGGCGGCGATGGCACGGTCCACTCCAACGTGGTCGCGTTCCACGGGTTCATGGGCGCCTTCTTGCCGTATTTCATGCTCCAGAACAGGTTAATGAAGAAAAGGATCTGGATCGCAGCGGTCCCATAGGCCGCTTGAGTCATGAAGCTATGCACCGGGAGCAGCTTACCCAGGAAGTCGAAATTTGTGAAGTCCGAATAGCGTCTGGGATTGCCGGCGATGCCCAGATAATGCATGGGCGTGAAGATGCAATAGACCCCCAGGAATGTGATGTAAAAGTGGATTTTGCCCAGCGTCTCGTTCATCATGCGCCCGAACATTTTGGGGAACCAGTAGAAAGTGCCGGCAAACATACCGAAGATGGCGGCCACGCCCATGATCATGTGAAAGTGGCCCACCACGAAGTAGGTGTCGTGGAAATAGAGATCCAGCGCCGGCTGGCCGAGGAAGATACCGCTCAGCCCTCCGGTCACGAACAAAGATACGAAGCCCAGAGCGAACATCATGGCCGTAGTGAAGTGGATCTTGCCGCCCCATAACGTGCCGATCCAGTTGAATGTCTTGATGGCCGACGGCACCCCGATGGCCATGGTCAGCACCGAGAACGCCATTGCCGAATAGGGACTCATCCCGCTCATGAACATGTGGTGGCCCCATACCATGAAGCCCAGAAAGCCGATGCTCAGAATGGCGTAGACCATGGCCCGGTATCCGAAGATGGGCTTGCGGGAAAACGTGGATAAGATTTGCGATGTGACGCCCATGCCGGGCAGAATCGCGATGTAAACTTCGGGATGACCGAAGAACCAGAACAGATGCTGCCAAAGCAGCGGCGACCCGCCCTTATGGCTCAGAATCTGGTCGCTTACCAGCAGGCCACCGGGCACGAAGAAACTGGTTCCGGCGGAGCGGTCGAGAACCAGCAGAACTCCGGCGGCCAACAGCACGGCGAATCCCAGCAGGCCGAGGATAGCGGTTACGAACCAGGTCCAGCAGGTCAGGGGCAGGCGCATGAGCGACATCCCCTGGCAGCGCAGGTCGATGAGCGTAGCGATGAAATTGATGGCGCCCATCAGCGAGGCGCCGCAGAAGATGGCAATGCTCACTATCCAGAGCGTTTGGCCCAAACCCTCCCCGGGCCCCGCCAGCGGGCCTATAGCGCTCAAAGGAGGATACCCTGTCCAACCGGAAAGCGGCGGACCCCCTTGCACGAAGAAGGCGGCGACCATCACGACCAGGGCCAGGAAGGTGGTCCAGAACGACATCATGTTCAGCACCGGGAAGGCCATGTCCTCGGCGCCGATCTGGATGGGCAGGAAGTAGTTTCCAAAGCCGCTCTGGGGCGCCGTGGTCAGCACGAAGAACACCATGATGGTGCCGTGCATGGTCATCAGCGACAGGTACAATTCGGGAGTCATGATCCCGCCTTGCGCGGCGGTGGGCCAGAGCTTCGCAAACCAGGCGACCTTGGCGTCCGGGTGGACCATGTGATAGCGCATGAGCAGCGAAAGGCTCATGCCTATCAGCACCGAAAACAAGGCCAGGAAGTAGTATTGGATGCCGATGACCTTGTGGTCCAGGCTGAAGATCCACTTTCGGATAAAGCCTTGCGGCGCGTGATGCGCGTGGACTACGGGTGAAGACATATGGTTGTCACCGTGTATGGAATCGTCAAAACGGGGCCCTGGAGAGTCATTACTTGTTGGCGGCCTGCTCCTGCTTCCACTTTTCAAAATCGGCTTCCGCCATTACCTGCATGGTGCTGCGCATCTGGAAATGGCCGAGGCCGCACAACTCCGAACAGGGGATCTCGTAGGTGCCGGGCGTGTCGGCCTGGAAGTAAAGCGGAATCTCCATGCCGGGCACGATGTCCTGCTTGAGGCGCAGTTCCCGGACGAAGAAGTTGTGAATCACATCGCGGGAGTGCATGATCAGCTTGATCGGCTTGCCGACGGGCACTTTCAACGAGGCGCTCACGACATCGTCTTTGCCGGCCGGATCTTTGTCGTCGAGGCCGAACGGATTTCCCGCCGCATCGTTCACCAGCTTCAGGTCGGTGTTCCCAAACTTGCCGTCCGGACCGGGGTAGCGGAACGAGAAGGCGAACTGTTTGGCCATCAGCTCGATGGGCACGGCGTTGGGGTCCGGCTCGGAGAGGTGCACGGCGACCCAGATCTTGGTGCCCGTCAAAACGAGACCCACGAACAGAACGGCAGTGGCGCTGGTCCAGATGGATTCCCATTTGTTATTGCCATGGGAATAGCTGGCGCGGCGGCCATCGTCGCGGTAGCGGAAGATCGCCCAACCCAGGGCGAACTGCGCGAAGAAGAAGATAATGCCGGTGATGACCAGCGTGCGCATGAACTGCGCGTCATAGGCCAAGCCATGCTGGGAAATGGGCGGCGGAAACCACCAGACCTTGGCGGCGAAGAAATACATGATGACTACGGTCAGCACCCAGATGATCGGAGCAAGCAGCATTCTTATGGATTCCCTCAGCCTTGGGGAGTAGACCCCAGGTTTCGATGACGATATCACACTGGTTGGGAGTTCGCAAGTGTGGGTCGGAAGCCGGTCAAGGCAAAGTAGAAATGTCCCCCTCCTGGCAAAGTAGAAATGTCCCCTTTTGCTGGTTCGCCTGGGGAGTGCATGTTATTCTGCGGGTGCCGGTGAAGCGGAGACGGGCTCTGCTGGCAGAGCGCGGATACACCCGAGGTAGAGTATGCAGCACTGGCCTACCGCCGCGCCGCGAGAGTTTTTCGGCTCGCGCGCGTGCGCATCTGCCTTCCGCGCCACCACATCAGCGCCCCGCTGAGCACCTGCACAACGGCCATCAGGCTGGCCAGCGAAGCGACGGCCTTGCTGGGGATCCCGAAGATGTCGCCGGTATGGATGGCGCGGTTGGCGATCACCATGCGCTCGCCGGCTGGAGCGGTACGCGAACCTTGCGCCCAGATCGCTTTGCCCGTGTACGGATCTACCATGACCTGGCTGCGGCCGCCGGGTGTAAGATCCTCCGGATAGCGCAATCGCACGAAGTAGGGTTGGCGGGGCTCGGGCACATTGATGTAGAAGGGCGCCGCGCCGGGTAGCGCCATGCGCGCCACCTGGAAGGCCCGATCGGGTGTGATGGGCTGCACGCCCGGTGGGGCGGCGATCTCGGCCCGTGGCGGACGGGACGGTTGCGATCCACTGATCTTGTAAAGCAATGGCGTAGTCGTGTTTTCGAAGCCGATAGTCAGGCCGGTCGCCGTCAGCAGCAGCAGGAAAGCAAACGAGAAGATGCCTGCCGTAGCGTGCACGTCGAACCAAAATCGCTTCGACGATTCGTGCCGTTCGATTGAGACGCGCTGGTACGGCCACCACAGGTACACGCCGGAGAGCAGCAGAAACAACATCGCCACTGCGGCCCAACTCACAATCTTTTTGCCGGTGTCCGCATCGTTTCGGATCAGCAGCCGGAGGTGGAGCTGGTGCACGTAGCCCAGGAAATCCATACCCGCTGCTTGGACGCCGAGGACCGCCCCGGTGTACTGGTTGACGAACACCAAGCCGCGTTGCAGTTCGACCTGATAAGAAAAGCCGGGTGAAATGGAGACGTGGTACCCGTAAGCGGGCTCGCCGGGGAAGGCGCGTGAAACAGCCGCGGCGGTTTCACTTATGGAGAGCGGGCGGCCCTGCGCAGTTACGTGCCAAAGCCTCCAGTGCAGCAAGCGGTCGATCTCCGGCTCGAAGGCCATAATGCTGCCGGTGACGCCCAGAACTACGATGAAGGCGCCGGCGATAAGCGCCGCGTAAAGGTGCAGATTAAACAGGAGCTTGCGCACACTATTAAATTAGCGCGGCTCAAGCCTGTCGCTGGAGCCCCGCGGGGCGATACGAATCGCCACCTGGCCGTCGCGGGTGGTGGACATCGAGAAACCGAGATGTTCGTCGAACTGCTTCACAGCCGCCTTGATACGCTCCAGCGAGTCCGCGGCCAGCGTGTCACCCACGTGCACCGGCAATTTCGCGAGTAACTCGTCGCGGGAGGCGGCGGGCAGTCCTCGAATATCGATGGTCTTTAGCTTGCGTCCGGCGACGACTGGCTCCGGGAAGTAGAACCCATTTGGTCCGAACTCCACGGGATTGGCCTTGTATTCCGCGAGCGCCCGTTCATGGTCCTGCAAGACCTGCTGTGCACCGCGCAGTTGGTCCTCAAGCTCCCGGGCCTGATCCGCATACTTCTGCGCAAGTTTGTCCGACGCCAGATTGCGCTCGGCCTGCATCTTGGCCATCTGCCCGGCCAGTCTCCGCGCCTGGTCTTCAAGCTCCATCGCATCCGCCGGCATGCCTTCGAGATTGCGCGCTTGCTGCGCCATGCTCTCAGCCAGTTGTTTCCGGAGCGCTTGAACGTTGGCTTGAGCATTGGCTTGAACATCGGCTTGCTCCCGTTGCACCTCGGCCAACTCCCGAGCTTCCGCCCTGCGGCTGCGTTGGTCCGCGGAGCGTGGCAATCCGTCGCCGTCGGCCGGCAACTGGAATGCGATGCCGATCTGCCGGGTGCCCCCGGCCGCGTCCTGTGTGAAGTGCCATTGCAAGACCGATTGAAGCGCCGCCTTGCGCAGTTCGGGCGGCCCGCTCAACACGCGCGCGTCGCTGACCTGACCAGCCGCATCCAGCGTGGCTTCCACCACCACGGTGCCTTGGACGCCCTTCTGAATCGCCCCCTCGGGGTACTCCACTTCGTCCCGGTGGATCAGGCTGGCGCCGCCCAGATCGATCCGCACTCCGGGTTCGTCCGGGATGCCGTTCTCCGCCGCCGTCGTCGGCTCCAACGCCGGCGCGGGCGTGTCCGGCTGCTGGCCCCGTGCCCACTGCATGTTCAATGCGAAGCAGATCAACCCCAGCGAGAGCGCCAGAATACCCGGCAGTTTGGAAGGCCCCCGCTGCCAGCCAGCATCGCCGACGAGCCGCCGAATTCGATACGACAACGGTCCGCCCGCGCTGCTCAGCGCCAGCCTCGGCGTGGCCGCGCGCAGCCTTTCCAGGCGCGTAAGCGCACGCGCGTAACAGATCGCGTCGCCGCTTGCATCCACTGCCATATCGTCGCAGCACAATTCGCGCTCCTGGCGGATGCGCGCCGACGCCCACCACACGGCCGGGTGATAGAACAGCAGCGTTTCCACCACCGTCTGCAGCATGTTGACCAAATAATCGTGGCGCAGAATATGCGCCAATTCGTGCGACAGCACCGCCTCCAACTGTTGCGGAGTCAGTCCCAAAACGGTGGCGGCCGGCACCAGTACGACGGGCTTGATCCAGCCAACCACACTGGGACAATCTGCGACCGCGGAAACCAGCACGCGCACGGAGCGCGCCAGTTTCATGCGCTCCTGGAGATCGCCGACGATGGCGAGCACTGCCGCTTCAGCCGGCTTCGCCTGCCGGCGGAGCGCCGATATCTGGCGCCCCGCCCACACCAGGCGGAGGGAGAATAGCAGCACGCCCAACGACCATAGAGGGAGCGCCCAGGGTGCGAGGCGATTGACGCGGGTGGCCACCCAGTCGTAGCCGGAACCGGCCGGGCCTGGCATCGCGGCACGCATCGTCTCGGGAACGGCGCCGGTCAATCCCGCCGACGCCTGCGTGGCAGCCGGCGCTGTGTAAACCAGGCATGCCGTGACTACGGGGAGTACCGCCATCACGGCCAGCGCCACGCAGCTTGCCAGATAGCGGGCGCGCGCCGAACGGCTCTTCAATGCGAATAGCGCCGCCCACAGCAGAAAAGCCGCGAGCAATCCTTGCCACACGAAATCGAGCAGCGCCGTGCTGATCGCTTGCGTCATCGCCGTCATTTCTTGCCTCCTTCGATGCGATCCAAATGCTTCTCCATGGCCTCCAGTTCCTCCGGGGACGACTTCTTGGCCGCCAATGCCTGCAGCACCAGCGCCTTCACCGATCCGCCAAAAGCGCGGTTCATCAGGTCGCCGAGCAATTGCCGTTGCGTCTGCTGCCGCGAGTAGCGCGCGCGATATACCTGTGGGCGGCAGGTCTCGTCGCGTTCCACCAAGCCTTTTTCGGTCATGATCTGCATCAGCTTGAGGACCGTGGTGTAGCCGGTCGGCCGCGATGCGTTGAGCTCCTGCTGAATGGCGCGCACGGTTTGCGCCTTGCCATCCCAAAGGACGCGCAGAATCGCCAGTTCTGCCTCCGTCGGTCTGCGCCGTTTGGATTCCATGACCGCATTATGACGAAAGTCTTCGTCACTGTCAAGAACGTTTTGACGCACGATCCGCGAAGGTGGCCCAAAAGATCGCCTAAAAGACGACGATCGCGGGCGTGCCCACCGCCGTGTATTGGCCGGTGAATGTCAGGGCGCCCGTTTTCCGGCTGACTCGAAAGCAGGCGATTACGTCGCTATGCTGATTGCAGGTGTAGAGAAAACTGCCGGTGGGATCGATGGTGAAGCTGCGCGGATAGTCGCCGCGCGTCCATTCCTCGCCGGCGAACGACAGGTTGCCCTCACGGTCGATGGAGAACCAGGCGATGCTATCGTGGAACCGGTTGGCGGCATAGACGAAGCGCGCGTCCGGGGAAACGCGCACTTCCGAAGTGAAGTTGGTTCCGGCAAAGCCTTTCGGCAGGCTGGAGACGGTCTGCCTGGGCGTCAGCACTCCACGCGCGGCATCATAGTCGAACGTCACCAGCGTGGAGCCCTCTTCCTGCAGCGAATAGAGCCAGCGGCCATTCGGATGGAAAACGAAATGGCGCGGGCCATCTCCGGGCGGCAGGGCCGCCCAGGGGGGATCGTTGGCCGAAAGCGTGCCGCGCTCCGCGTCGAACTTCCAGACCAGGATGCGGTCCAGGGCTAGGTCGGCCGACAGCACGAATCGGCCCGAGGGATCGGCTTGGATCATGTGCGCATGCACGCTGTCGTGGCCGCTGATGGCGAAGCTTCCCGGCGGCGCACTGGCGGCATGCGCCGGGCCGAGGGGACCCTGGTCGTGTTTGACATCGGTGGCCTGGCCCAGTTCGCCATGTGCGAGGATGGGCAGGACTGCTACCGTGCCCCCCGCGTAGTTGGCGACCAGCACGTGCTTGCCGGAAGGGTGGACGCTCAGATGCGCCGGACCCGCGCCTTGCGAGCTGACGGTATTGAGCAGCGTCAAGTGCCCGCTCGAGCGATCGCTGGCATGATCGCTGGCATGATCGACGGAGTAGGCGCTGACGGAGCCATCGGCCGTCTCGTTGGCGGAGTACAAATGCGTTCGGGTGGAATCGATCGCCAGCCACGAAGGGTTCGCGTTATTCGGAACCACCTCACGCTGGGAGAGTGCCCCGGTTTCAGGGTCCATGTGAAACAGGTAGATTCCTTTACCGTATCCGTGGCTGCCTTCGGGACCTTGCGGAGAGCTGTAGCTGCCCACATAGACGAAAATCGGGCGGCGTGCCTGGAGCGCAAAGGCTGCGGCGCTCGAGAGGCCGCCCGTAATCAAGCCGCGTCGTGAGATCATTTGCCTCCTATGTGCGTCAGAGCATTTCAAGCGCTACGCCGGTCAGCCGGTATTTGGTCCACTGATCCAACGGCACTGCGCCCAGCTTCTGGTAGAACCGGATGGCCGGCTGGTTCCAATCGAGTACTTCCCACTCCATCCTGCCGCAGCCGCGCTCAGTTGCGAGTCTTGCCAGGTGCTTCAGCAATGCCAGCCCGACTCCCTTCCCGCGCAGGTGAGGCTTCACGTACAGGTCCTCCAAGTAGAGTCCCGCCTGGGCCAGAAAGGTGGAATAGGTCGCGAAGAACACGGCAAATCCCGCACATTCTAACTCACAATGCGCCAGCAATACCTCAGCCGCGGGTTTGATACCGAACAATGTCTTCCGCAGCCGTTCTTCGCTCGCCGTCACCAGGTGAGTAAGTTTTTCGTATTCCGCGAGTGCATGAATCAGGTCCAGGATCACAGGCAGATCGCGCTCAGTCGCTGGGACGATCCGTATATTCGACATGTTCGGATAATTCTATTGCTCCGCGCCCAAAAAGCCCGCCCGCACTAATTGAAATCGCGCCTCAGCGGGTAGTCGACAATGATAGCCCGGCCGTCGGTGAGGGCCTTTACCGAGTGGCGGGCATTAGCAGGCACAATCGCGGCCATGCCTGTCCGGACGACTTCGATTACGCCGTCGATGTTCACTTCGAGCTCACCCTCGATCACCTCATACACTTCTTCCTCAGGATGGAAGTGCTCGTGAATGGACGAGCCGCGCAGGAAGTCGTAGTGCGCGAAGGTCATGCTCGGCGAGTGGAAGTATCGCCCGAACCAGCCCGGCAGGCGCTCAACGACACGGAGAACTCTGGTGTCGACAAAAGGCATAGGTGGTGCCTCCTTGGAGGCATCCTAGCATGACGATTGGGCGCCGAACGCGACCCCGCTGACCGTCAGGCCCAGGTCGACCGTCTGCATCGTACTGTTCTGCGTGTTCACCACCGCCACGGACGTGCTATTGACGAAGGTCACCCAAACCTGGCTGCCATCCGGATTAACGGCTAACGTGCTGGCAGTGCCGCCACCAAGGTTGACGGTCCCGGTCACCTTGCCATTGGCTGTGTCGATCACAGTCAGCGTGGAGCCACTGGCCCCGTAGGCGGTGGACCCATCGGGCGAGAACCCCAAGGCAGCGAAACCACCGAAGGGCAGCGAACCGGTGATGGCGTTCGTGGCGGTGTCGAGAATCGAGACTGTCGCACCCGTCGTAATGTACAGGAACTTGCCTGTAGGCGACGCCGCCATGGCGCCGACCGTAGTCATCTTCGGTGATGCAATTACGGTAAGTGTGGCAGTGTCCAGCACATCGAGAAAAACCTGACCGTTGCCATCGTCTGAAAATCCGAACCCCGCCAAATAAACCCGGCTGCTGTCCGGCAGGGCGGTCATCACGGCTACCGTGCATCCCGCGGGGAATTTGCACGGCACGTTGTTTATCTCGCCGGTGGCAGCATCGATCTCGGCGAAAGTCACCCCATACTGGCCACCGGCGAGATAGATCTGGCGGCCGTTAGGCGTTACCAGGATGCTCGGCACATTGTCGCCGGTCACGGAAGCGACCTGGTTTCCGGTCGTGTAGGTGTGCGTGACCTGGTTCGAAGCCGTGGCGATTTTGGAAATGCTGTTCGACTGGATTCCAGCAACAAAGATGCTGCTGCCGTTGCTCGTCCCGGAGGGGGTGGTTGTTCCGCCCAGCTCAAGTTCGGAATTCAGCGCGGTGCCGCCAACTCCGATAGAGGCGAGCACCGCCAGCGACGACGTATCCACCTCGAGCGTACTGGCCGTCGAGGAGTTGGGGACGTACAAAGCGCTGCCATCGGCGCTCAGCGTGGCCGTGGCGATGGGACCCTGCAGCGCGACTGAGCCGGTCGAGGTCAGATTCGAAGCGGTCACTACGTACAACAGCGAGTCGATGGCGTCCGGCACGTAGAGTGTGGAATCGTCCTTGGAAAGCACAGGCTGCTGCAACTCGCTGCCGAGGGTGGCGCTGGCGGTAATGGCCAGCGAAGCAGCATCGATGGCGGCCAGCCCTGAGCCAGTTCCGGTTTGCAGGGCAAAGCTGGCGTAAAGAGTTGTTCCGTCGCTGCTGACGGCGCTGCCAACGAACGAGGAGGTACGCGATGGTCCGGGTGGATTCACCGTACCGAGAACCGCGCCGGTCCCGGTATCGATGGCCGTAAGCACCTCGCCGGCAGTGTAGAGCGTCTGGCCATCGGGTGACAGCGTCAGGGTCCCCGTAGCCGTCCATGTCGAAGCTCGGGTGGTCTGCCACGTGGATGCCACTGTTCCCGTCGACACGTTGTAGACGACGATTGTCTGGCTATCGAACGTGGCATAGACGAGGCCGGAGTCCGGTGCCACCGCCAGACCGGGATTCGCGAGACCGTCGTTGGGCAGCGCGACATTGCCCGAGAGTACGCCCGTTTGGGCATTGAACACCTGCAGGGCCGATGAATAGTGGTCGAGGTTGCCCGTAAACATGCCGGTCACCACGCAGACGTTGGCGCCATCCGGGCTGGCCTGGATCAGCCATGGCTGCAACTTAAGCTGGAGCGTCTTGCGGACCGCGCCGGTTTCGAGCGCAACAATCGAGATGGTATTATCCCCGGCGTTCGTGACCCAGGCCGTGCCGGCCTCCGGGAAAGCGACAGCATAGCTTCCCGGGCCCGCGGTGAAGCTTGCCATCACCATATTGTTCGCGGCGCCGACCATCGAAACCCTGGAGTTCGCATTGCAACAAACCGGCACGTAGGCGGTGGTATTAGCGGCCACCAGGAACGCGGACCAGAGGACGAGACAACAAACACATTTCGCGGCGCGGATGAGAGTCATCAGACGATTGTACACAGTTGCGGCAGAGAGCGGCCATGCCGGGCATAGCGTGCTACTATCCGGGAGATGGCAAAAATCATCGTTCTTAGCAACGGACCGATCCGCATCGAAGGCGAGTTCTCGATTCACGATCCTCAGGGAAATGAGTTTGGCTTGGCAGGCCGCACGGTGATCTCGCTTTGCCGCTGCGGGCAGTCCGCCAATAAGCCGTTCTGCGACGGTTCACATGCACGCACCGGTTTCGAGGACACCTGCGTGGCGCGCGAACTGCCGCCACCCAAACCCAAGCCGGCATAGCGAGAGAGAGAGATCGCCGGCGTTTTAGTGGTCGTTGTATGATCTGAGTATGCGTCTTCTCCTGTTAGGACTACTGGCTTTGGGCGCATACGGGCAACGAGGGTTTCAGCCGGGCACGCGGTTTCCGCCGGATATTGTCCCGCCTGAAGTGTTCGCCCGCCGCGACCCGCTGACGATCGATCCAAAACACTACCACCTGGATTTTGAGAACGAGCACGTGCGCGCCATACGGCTCACGCTGAAAGCCGACGAAGCCGTGCCCGTGCACGACGACGTGGATGCCCTCGCCGTCTGCATCGAGGAGTGCCACCTGCGGTTCACGCGGGCGGACGGCCACATTCAGGACGTCCACATGGAGAGCGGCGAAACGCGCTGGCTTTATGGCGATACACACTCCGCCAAGAACCTGAACACGAACCCAATGGAAATGGTTCTTATCGAGGTGAAGGCCGCGAATAAAGATCGATAATCCGCTCGATGGCCCGCCGGCATACGGCGCAGAAGCCCCCTTCGTCTCGCGTGAACATGATGCAGTCCGCTTGCGGCCGGTAGTAGCCGCGCCCCTCGTACATGGCTCCTTCGAACGCCCCGACCGCGTGTCCGTACGGGCCCGAAGCGAGCAACGCGCTGCTGCTTTCGCGCTCTTCGCGGAAAAGCGCCTCCATCACTTCTTCGGGCCGATGTGCTGCGCGAATCTGCCGGCGGCGTGCTTGAATCTCCTTCTCCAGCGATTCAAACTGCTCTTTAGGCCAAGGCGTGGGCAGCGGCGTACCAGCGGCGATCAGCCCGCTCCACTTCGCCGCGTGCGGATCGGCGGTGACGTTTGGCTCCCACGGCTCCGGCCGCGCTGAGGACGCCTCATAAGCCACGTCCGAGGTGTAGTATTCGTCCGCCAGACCAGCGAAGTGATGGCCGAATTCATGCACGAAGACGTAGGGCGTAAAAGCGTTGTCCGCCGCCACCGTGGCGTACAAGTTGAAGATCCCGCCACCGCCGTATTTACGGTCGTTCACGATAATCTCGATGAACTCGTAAGGGGCGGCCGAAGCGGCTTCGCGCATACGCTTGTTGTCAAACGTGAGAACGTAACGCTCGGAACCGAAGGCGTCGTAGGTGGCGCGTAGCGGGGACCTGCGATAGATACTGTCGGAAGGGCGGGAGACGCCGCTTTCGTCTGCCGGGGTGTCCACGGCCCATACGTTGAAATCGGTGCGGCGTTCCTTGAATGGCGAAGCGGCGAATAGCGTATCGGCCATGCGTCGGGCGTCGTTGTGCCACTTTTTCATCTCGGCGGCTGTGTAGCCGTCGCCCATCAGCAGCAGGTCCACCTTGTCGCGCGGTTGGCCGTTCTCGATCACCGCCCAGACTTGGACGTTGGCCGGCGGCCTGGCGCGGTCGATGGCCGGGTCGGCCGGATCGACGGCCACGGACCACAGCTCCCGAAACGCGTTCTGCCGATCGCGCCGCTTGACCACCACCTGCACGGGGGCCGCGGGAGCGGGAAACCGCAGCGACTCGTGAAACTGGCGGCGCACTTCGGCGGCCTCGGGCGTTTCCTGCCACTCTCCGAAGACGCTGGCGAATCCGCGCGAATACAGCACGCGGTTGGTCTTGCGGTCCAGCACCTCGAAGTAATACTTGCCCAGGTTGGTGTCGTCTATGGCGCGATCCAGCCGGCCCGGCCACGGCCCTTCCAGCACCAGGGCGTCGAGGGACATCTGTTCTTCGGTGGCCGTGCCGCCGTGAAAGCAATCCAGGCGCATCGTTTGGGGATCGTCGGCCAGCAGAGTGGATAGCGCCATCAGAAACAAAATCGGGAACGAGATTGGAAATCGCAAGCCACCAATGTAACTCACGGCTGTAAACTATGCCGGCAAACCGGCCGCAATTATGGCGCGGCCTTCCGCTTCATAGTCGAACGCCGTGGGGTCGAAGGGCGCGGGATTCGTCCGCTCCCAGGCCACCGTGCGGGTTAAGGCCTCCGCGCGCGTGACGGTCTCGCGGTAGCCCAATTCGTTACGAATACGGCTGGAACTCGCGGTCCAATGCTGCTCGGCGCGGAATGGCGGGATCAGGTGCTTCGGGGTATGCTCTCGCGGAAGGATCACGATGCGGCCATCCCATCCGGCAGCCTGCCCGACGGCGCGCGCCCAATCCGCCCAGGTAAGCGCATCCGCCTCGGCGATGTTGTAAGTGCGGCCGCCGGCAGCCGGATTCGTCACCGCCAGCGCGATCGCGGCTGCCACGTCTTCGACATAGCCCATTGGCCCCTGCCAGCGCGCCCAAGCCTGGTCGATCGGGATGGTGGGACGTCCATCGTCCATCCGCTTCACAAAGCCATGGAAACGATGGAGCGGGTCTCCGGGCCCGTACACCATGGGCAGGCGCAGTACGGTGGCCGCGAGCAGCGGCTCGCTGCGCACTACCCGCTCCACCAGGATCTTGTCGTAATCCGGAGTAACCCAGTCAAACGGGACGGACCCGGCCGGCCGATTCCGGTACGGATGCAGTGCCGTGCGCAGCGGCGACTCTTCGGTAAGCGGCAGCGGTTCGAGAGGGCCAGGCGCCAGGCCCAGCGCAATTTCGTAAGCGCGATACACGTCCATGCTGCTGGTGGTTACCAGGCGGCCGGCGACGCCGCGGAACGCTTCCACTACGGCAAGCGCCTGGCGCTGGTCTCCGGCGATCATATCCAGCACGACATCCGGTCGCGGCTGGCGGCTAAACTGGTCGGCAAGTCCTTCCAGCCTGTCGCGGTCGCCGATCATAAAGTTGATCCGGTGCGGGGATGAAGGCAACGTACCGGGGTGCTTGCCCCGATGCACAACCGTGACTTCATGCTCCGCCGCCAGGCGCGCGACGACGTATGCGCCGATGAATCCAGTTCCGCCGATTACGATGATGCGCATGCGTTTTTGTGGCGCAGGAGGCTTCACTAGCCTCCGCTACTCTAAGCAAGTACCAGTACAAAAACACGCCTCCGGGTGGCGCATTTGGACTATACTAACAGGAGGCCCGGAAGCACTGCGTATTTCGTTGCTGCGGCTCACAACCGAAAACTGGGGAGATCAAACCAAGAATGAACCGAATAATGGAGAACTATCCCCGCTGCGGCGTTGCAGTTTTTCTGGCGTTGATTGTGCCGTGCGCGGCGCGGGCCCAGGGTTCCACGGCGGTGCTGATGGGCCAATATAACAATTCCCGCACTGGCGCCAATCTTTCCGAAACCACGCTGACCCCCTCCAACGTCTTGGCCGGTACGTTTGGGTTGCTGTTCACTCAAACGGTGGATGCAAACATCTTCGCGCAACCGCTTTACGTTCCCGGCCTGACTATCAATGGCGCGATGCATAACGTGGCGATTGTGGCAACGTTGAACAACTCGGTGTATGCTTTCGACGCGGATACAGTTCAGCCCGCGTTGTGGCACACGTCGCTCGGCACTCCGGTCCCGATAGGGACCACCACACAGCCGACCGTCGGGATTTTGAGCACACCGGTGATCGACGTCCACTTGAAGGTGATTTTCCTGGTGACGTACACCTACGAAAGCAAAACGCCTGTGTACCGGTTGCACGCGCTCAATCTTCAGACCGGGGTCGATATTACGAATATTGTGGTGCAGGGCGCGGTGGCGGGAACGGGCGACGATTCTCAGGCCACGGACTGCGTTTCAGGGAACGGCGGGACGGTCCCGCCGCCGTGCATTCCTTTCATGGCCTACGAACAGTTCCAGCGCCCCGCTCTATTGGAAGGCGCTGCGAGTTCGACGATCTACTTGGGGTTTGGCAACCTCAACGGAGAGGAACTCACCAAACCCTACCACGGCTGGATGATCGGCTACGAATACTCGGCCGGCGCGTTCACGCAGGTGATGATCTTCAACACTACCCAAAATGCGACGCAGACGGGGCCGGCGTGTACCGGCGCGAATCCCGCCTCGAATCAATGCGGCCATGGGGCGGGAATCTGGATGTCGGGCCGCGGTCCGGCGCTGGACGGTACGGGAATCTACACGGCGACGGCCAACGGCGGATACGGGGGAGCCGGTACCGGCAATTGGGGCGAATCGGTATTGCGGCTGAACGGCAGCGGGGCCGTCGTAGATTCTTTCACGTCGTCCAACTACGATGTGCTGAACCGTAACGACCTGGATCTCTGCGAAGGCGGTGTGATCCTGTTCACTAGCACCAACGTAACGGTTCCGAACCTGGCGCTGGTGGCCGGCAAGTCCGGAGGGATAATCGTCATGAACCGGGCGAGCCTCGGCGGACTCAGTGCGGGCAACACGGGTGCCCTGCAAACCTTCACTGGCACCACTTTGGGTTGTGGAACGGGCCCCGGCTTGGCCGGCTGCTATGAGATCCACAGCCAGGCTCTGTGGAACCGTACAAGCGGCGACTCATCGTATTATATTTGGGCGTGGGGCGATGTTTTGCGGCAGTGGGACTTCAATCCCGTAACCAACCGTTTCCAGGCGAGCCCCAACCAGGGCACGCTGGCCGCGGTGAATTATCCCGGAGGTGGTCTGTCGCTTTCTGCCAACGGGAACGGCGATGGAATCGTATGGGCGATCGTGCCGACGACCGTAGGCTCACAGGTTCCGGGGGTTCTGTACGCTTTTGACGCCAGTAATGTCAGCACGCAACTGTGGATGAGCAAGGACTATTGGTTTCCGACCAAATTCTCGCTTCCCACGATTGTAAACGGGAAGGTTTACGTGCCTACATCGGCTTCGCCGGCTTCGCTGAGTCCCGCATACTTGCCCGCGCTTCGGGTTTACGGGCTGTGCTCCCAGTGCGCGCAGGTGCGCCCTTAGGCGTCAGGACTGAATCAGCCGAGGCAAAGGGTTACGGGGTTCGTTTCTCGCGCCATGCGTCCTGAAACCATTGAGGCCGCATATTCTTCCGTTAGATCACAATTTGCAACTCGATTGCCGAAATACCTTTGTGCGTCGTAGATCACTGAGGTATTCTGGCTCTTCTGATGCAAATGAGTTGCAATAGATCTCGATCAACTGGATTCTTCGGCAGGACAGGCCAATTCCCGATAGCCGTTCTGCTGGCCCTGCTCGGGTTGAGTCTGTGGGCAAGCGAAGGCGGAAGCCTGTTGGGAATCGTTACAGACCCCAGCGGTGCACCGATTCCTGGCGCGAAAGTCACGGCTACCGTGACAGCCACCGCCGTGAAGCAAACCGCTACGACCGATGGACGGGGCTTTTATGCATTCCAAAGTCTGCCGATTGGACACTACGACGTTGACGTGGACGCATCCGGGTTCAGGACTCTGCGGCGTTCGGGTGTCGCGATCGACGTCCACAGCAAGGTTGTAGTGGACGTATCGCTGTCCATCGGAGAACGGACCGAGACGGTGACCGTTTCCGAAGCGGCCGCGCATGTCGAGACCGCCGATACCCAGATGGGCGAAGTCATCACCGCCAAACAGATGACGGCCGTGCCGCTGAATGGCCGCAGCTACACAGACCTGCTGTCCTTGCAATCCGGCGTCGCACCGATCACTTCTTTGACATCGGACACCGCGCAGGATGTCGGGGTCAGCGCCTTTTCTCCCTCCGGCGATTTGAACCCCGGCACCGTCTCGATCAACGGACAACGGGAATTTGCCAACAGTTTTGTGCTGAATGGAAGCGACGTCGAGGAAGACGTCAATATGGGAGCGGCCATCGTTCCCAACCTGGATTCCATCGCCGAGTTCCGGATTCTCACCAGCAATTTCGATGCGGAATACGGCGAGTTCAGCGGAGGGCAAATCAGCGTGGTGACGAAATCCGGGACGAATGCAATGCACGGCGACGCCTTCGAATTCTTGCGCAACACGGACCTGGATGCCCGCAATTACTTTTCGCCCACGCGCGGCGCCTTCGACCAAAACCAATACGGGGGCACGCTGGGCGGACCGATTAGCAGGAACAAGGTCTTTTTCTTCGCCGACTATCAGGGAACGCGTTCGACGCAAGGAATCGATACGGGCGAGATCCCCGTTCCTTCCCTCCAGGACCGCGCCGGCAATCTGTCCGATGCCGCGAACGGGTTTACGACTGTTGGCAAAAACGGCAGTCCGGTCCCAACGACGGTAAGCAGCGCCTATTGGGCCACCCAGCTTTCGCAAAGACTCGGCTATGGCGTGACAGCCGGAGAGCCATATTACTTTCCCGGATGCACAACCTCCGCGCAGTGCGTTCTTCCGAACGCCATCATCCCCAAGGACGCCTGGTCGGCGCCGGCCGCGAAGCTTCTGCAGTACATTCCGGCGCCCAATGATGCCGACGGTACCTTTTCCACCTCATCCTACAACCAGACCCTGCAGGACGACAAAGGCGCGTATCGGTTGGATGGCACGACGCGCTGGGGCCTGATGTCCGCCTACTACTTCCTGGATGGCTGGTCGCAGAACAATCCGTACCCTGTCGCTCAAGGCGGCGCGAATGTGCCCGGCTTCAACGCCTTGAACCTGGGCCGCGCACAACTGCTTGCCTTAGGTGACACCAAAACGTTCGGCTCGACCGCGGTCAACGAACTGCACTTCAGCTTAATGCGCGACGCCACAAATCTGGGAAAGCCCATCGGCGGGGTGGGCGTCAGTTTGGCATCTCAGGGTTTCGTGGTCGGCGAGGACACGCCCGGCATCGTTCCGCTGTCGCCCAAAACCGAGGGAGTGGAGAGCGTCGACTTCAACAACTTCACCATCGGCACGAACACCAACGAGTTGCGGCAGGTCAACAACACGGTTCAAGCCAGCGACAACTTTTCAAAGGTTGCCGGAACGCACACCATCACGGTCGGCGCACAGTTCCACTACGATCAGGTGAATGTCGATCCGATCGCCCAGTTGAATGGCAATTTCATATTCTACGGGAGCGAGACCGGCATCGACTTCGCGGACTTCCTGCTGGGCATTCCGAGCCAGTACAACCAAAGCCAGCTTCAACCTTTCTACGGCCGCAACAAATACATAGGACTCTACGCCCAGGACGGATGGCGTATCCGGAAGAGCCTTACGTTGAACTACGGTCTGCGCTGGGACCGCATTGAGCCCTGGTATGAGAAATACAACCAGATCGCCACGTTCGAGCCGGGCCGGCAGTCGGTCGTTTTCCCGGGTGCGCCGGCTGGTATCCTGTTTCCGACCGATCCGGGTATTCCGCGCACGCTGGCCCCCGCCGGAAACCTCGATTTTGCGCCGCGTATCGGCTTGGCCTATTCACCAGGCGGCGGCAAAACCAGTGTCAGGGCCAGTTATGGCATGTTCTACACCGCCATCGAAGCGCTGACGATCGGAGTAATGAGCGCGAATGCGCCGTATGGAACCACTTACACCAGTTCCGCACCACCGCTTTTTGCGACGCCATTCATCACCGCAGGAAACGGTCAAAACGTGGGCCAGTATTTTCCCGTTCAGCTTGCGCCGTTAAACACGTCGGCGAGCCATCCTGACGCCGGCGTCGATTGGTCGCAGTTCGAACCCATCAGCGGCGTGCCGGCCTATCCGGCCAACAACAAGATTCCCTACACCGGGGAATACATGC
>DATKFU010000236.1:0-8367 GCA_035511215.1 Bryobacteraceae bacterium
GACAAGCCTCCGCCGATAGTGCCTATCCATAGCGCGCCGGCGCCATCCGCGAGCAGCGACCGCACGGTGTTGCGGATCTCGGGCATCCGTTCGAACTGCCCGGCTGCGCCGCCGCCCGGCGCCATACGCTGCAAACCGGAGACGGTGCCCACCCAGACGGCGCCATCGCTGGTTTCCAGAATCGATTTGACGCGGGTGGCGCTGCCGCCGCCTTGCAGATGAAATTCCTTGCACTCCTCGTCGTGGCTGGGGCCTCCTAAAGAGATGCGCAGCAGCGTCGATCCGCCCACCCACAGATTGCCCAGGTGGTCTTCGTAGATGGAATGAACCGCGAGGGTGGGGATATCGCCGTGTCCATCGGCGCGCTGCAGGCGGTCGCCTTCCATGCGGAACAAGCCGTCGTCGGTGCCCACCCACAGCGTGCCGTTGCGATCTTCGCGGACGGCGCGAACAAATTCGTTGGTGAGTCCCTGAGCGGCTGAGTAAGAGCGAAAGACGCCGTTGCGGTAGCGCAGCAGTCCCATGCCGTCGGTGCCCGCCCACAGGCTGCCGTCGCGTCCGGCGGTTAGGCAAAAGATGCTGTCCTGGCGGATCAGCGGGGTGTTATCGCGGTCGAAGAGCACGAAGCGCGCACCGTCGAAACGCACCAAGCCGCCGCTGGTTCCAATCCACAGGTAGTGATCGGGAGTTTGCGCGAACGCCTGGACGGTGTTCTCGGGCAGGCCGTCCTGCATCTGCCACACGCGGCGCGTGTAGCCATCCGGCAATTTACGTGGAGCCGCGCCGGCGAGCGGGAACAGCAGCGTAAGCAGCAACGAGGCTACTTGTAGTGGACGCATATCCCACCAATCAGTGAAGTATTCTATCATTTACCGATATCGAGTGTCTCTTGGAGTGTTGGCAACATTCAGGAGGCTTCGACGAACGTCGGAAGGGCTGGCCGGGGGGCCAGCCGCGGACCAGGGGGTCCGCCCTACTTTCGGAAGCCACGGCCGCCGGTTGGCGCTGGTTTGGCGCTGGCCAACTCTGTGAATGCTTTCACCACCCGGTCTTTCTGCGCTGGGTCGGCGATTAGGTATCGGTGCTTGCCGGCGGCGGACGGAGAGAACCGCGTGCGACCGTCGTCTGGAACTTCGATGGTTCCCGGCTCGGACATCTTGAAGTAGTCTTCCTTCTGGTTGGCGGCGTACAACACGGCCGCCATCGCCTGCGCGGAAGCATCGTAGGGCATGGGCCGGAACGCCCGGTATGCTTCCACTAAAGGGTGCGACGGCGACTAGGAGAAGTCGGACTCGATGCTGCGGGCGGGGTACGGCTCCGCGCTGCCGACCTCGGTTCCAACGGCGACGATCGGCGTGGGCCACTGAGCGCTGACGCCTACGGCAATCACGCGGCCATTGGCGCCCAGGTTGGACAGCATGGCAAGCGCCAGCGCAGCATCGATGTTGCGGCCCATGTCGCTGCCGAAGACGATTCCCGGGGGCTGGGGCTTGCGCGGCGTTGGCGGCTGGTTTCGCTTGATCCTGCATCGAGAAATCCCTCTACGCCGTATCTAGACCGGCGAGACGGCCGGACGAATCGCCGAAGCTTTCCACCTCTACGCCCATCCGATCCATCAGACTCAGATGCAGATTCAGATCTCCTGATCTGGATGAAATCAAGTTGAGCCGAGTTTGAACACCATGGTTAACTGGGTGCCGGGAAACGCCGTCTGCGTGGCATTGAGGTCTTCGAGCAGTTTCTCGATGGCCCGATCGTGAGCTGCTTGGGTGAGATGGTGCAGCCTGACAGTCAGGGTATTGGCAGCCAGATCCGGCGTGAGATCCGCATCGGTCTGAAAGATTTGGCGCAGTAGCGCACGGGCGTCGTCGCCGCCGCGGGCCATCTGCTCGCTCAGCAGCGAGGCCATGCTGGACTCGGCGCGATAGGCGATCATCTTGAGCGTATCGATGAAGTGCTTCCGCTCAGTGCGCAGACGCGTGAACCGGTCTTCCTCCGGCAGTTCCTTCACCTCCACGTGATGCGCAGTGGCCTTACGGATGACCTTAAGCTTATCGATCTCCAAATCCCGAACCTGAATCTCTTCCCGGAGTTGTTCCTTGCGCTGCTGAAATCGATCCAGTTCGGATTCGGCGGGGTCCTCGGATAGGGTGAGAGACCCGAACTGAGCCGCCAGCCGGTGGCGCTTGCCGGTCTGGGAGCGGATCTGGCTGTCGAGCTTGCGCCACTGGGGGTTGACCACCGAAATCGCATCAGGAACGGGCTCGGTTCCATACTCGATCAGGCGGTCCAGGCCAAAGTGTTCGCGCATATACCGAAAGAAGTTTTCCTGAGACCATCTGGCGAACAGCGAAGCCGCCAGCCTGGGCATCGCGGCCTGAAAGTTCGTCGTCAGCATCGCAGTCTGATGCCCGCTATCGTTGAGCTTGCGGATCTCGCGTAACTCCATCTGGTTGGTGAGCCGGGTGTCGCGCTCGGCTAGTTTCATGGTCACGGTCTCGCCGCTGGCCAGTGCGACGCTGTGCGTGGCGAAATTTTCGCTGGGCCAATCGGCCTGAGGAAACTTGTGGTAAGTCAAAATGGCAATCCGCTGCTTCCGCATCTGCTCGAAGAACTCCGGACTGTACCCTTCGCGGTCGAACACGATGGTGAACCAGTGGGCTCGCGCATCTTCCGCCATCCGCCGCTCCTGCTCCGGCGTCTTGGCCACGTTCCGCTCCAGCCACGGAATCACATCTTGTTTCAGGGTGGCGATCAGCCCTGGGTCCACTTCCTTGTTCACGTAGAGGAACGGTTGGCCGTCCATGGCATTGATCCAGTAATCGGTGGTAGCCCGCAGACACAAACGCTCGCGGGCCACGTAGTGGCGCGGCAAGGCGGTCTGGTCGCCGTGATACACGCGCACATGCCCGTCGCAGTAGAAATAGAGTTCCGCGGCGTTTTGCCGGGCGATCCATTCCTGGGCCAAGGCGGCGTTCCAGCGCATGGCCTGCCCCAAGTCCTGGCACAGCAATTTTATTTTCGCGCGCAGAGTCCGCACTTCCGGGATTCGATCCAGCCCCAGCAGTTTGCCCCATTCGCCCGGCGCCTGATACCGCAGTTGTTCCAGCGACCGGATGCGCGCCAGCGCCATCAAACCCAGCAGCAGGAAGATGCTATCGATGCCGTAAAACCCCTGCGGCAGCTGGTAGAACTCCGGCGTACGGCGCAGCAGTCCCGCCGCTAACAGAGCCGGCAATGCCAGCAGCACTCCGCCTTGCGCTACATCGCAGGCGGCTTGAAACTCGATCCCAGCCGGCCCCATGGCTCCCATCGCCGCCGCCAGCCGTTCCAACGAACGGGTCGCGCCATTGCCCATCGCCGCTTGACTGTCGGTTTGGCTACGTTCGCTCTGGTTGGTTACTTCGATTGTTGCGCGCGCATTTTTTTTTGAAAGCCTCGCAGCCGGCCGGCGCGGATCGCTTTGTGCAAGGTGTTGGTCAACACACCCAGTTCCGCCGCTACTTCCGGCACGCTCCGCCCCTCATCCAACCGCTGTTGCGCTTGCTCCAGCACTTCCCCTTTCAGCACCGAGGCGGAACTGTGACGCGGCTGGGCTTGGTAGAACCCCTTGGATCCATGCTCCCGGTACACCTTCATATAGCGCTTCACCGTGATCATCGGCACGCCGAATGTTTTCACGATCTCTTTGGGCTTCACGGTCCCCCCTTCGATCATCTGACTGGTGAACATACGGAAACTCCGCACGTCCTGCTCCTCGTGCTGGAACACCGGCAGGTGACCATGGAGGTAAAACACCTTGCCTGCCTCCGTTTGTACCGCGATCCGGCTGTTGATCTCCGTCACCCCGGCGGGAAATATCGGCAGTTGCAACTGCGGCATGCTTCTCTCTTACCCCAAATGCCCTCCGCTCCGCAAATGCTCCTTCTGATCATTCCGTTTTCACTGTCAGGCGAAAACTACGGGGACGAGATCAGGAGATCTGAGATTGTTGAAGGGCGTCTCCCGGCGGAAGATCACGCGGCGACCAGGCTTCAGAGCGCCGGCGCCGCGCCCCACCAGGAGCGTCGGCAGGTCCTGATGGATGTGTCTGTTTCCGTCGTTCAGACCGGCGCCATAAACGATCATCCGGTTGTCCAGCAGCCGGCCGTCGCCTTCCTGGATAGGGGCGAGACGTTCCACCCACGCCGCGAAACACTTGGCGTGATATTCGTTGATCTGCGTAACTTTGGCCAGCAGTTCCTGTCTGCCTCTGTGGTGAGTCAAAGGATGATGGCCGTCCGAAATGCCCAGTTCGCGGAGCGGCCGCGAGGTGCCTTCGCGCGTAATCATGAAGGTGGAGACGCGAGTCAGGTCCGCGCGCAAGGGCTAGGGTAAGCATGTCGGTGAGCAGCTTGAAATGTTCGGCGAAATCGGCTGGGGCGCCCAGCGGTTTCGCCATATCCGGATGAACCGGAGTGTCGTCGTTGGCCGCCCGTTCCATCTGCTGCTCGATGGAGCGGATGTTGGTCAGATACTCATCGAGCTTGCCGCGGTCCGTGGGGCCGAGATCTTTCTCCAGCTTCTTGGTGCTCCTGAACGAAGTCCAGCACGCTGGCGCGAATACGCTGCTGGCGCATCCGTTCGGCGGGACTTAGATCGGCGTTGGCGCCGAACAATCGCTCGAACAGCATGCGCGGATTCAGAATCGCCGGCATCGGCTGGGTGGAAGTTTTACAGGAGAGATTATTGGTGTAGGCGCAGGAGTATCCTGAATCGCAACTGCCGGTTTGGCGGGGATCTTCCATGCCGATTTCGAGAGATGGGAAACGGGTGTGACTGCCGATGCGGCTGGCTACGAGTTGATCGGCCGACATGGGCCCGTCGACATGAATATCGGTGCAACTCTTCCGGACGTGAGCGCCGGTGAGGCAGTTGGCCGAGGCGCGGCCGTGATCGCCGCCGCCATCCAGCAGTCCGCGGCCGTAATTGTGCGTGAGGTTGCCCAGCATCAGGAGGTCTTCACGGAACGGTTCGAGGGGCATGAGGATGCGCGGCAGTTCAGCGAGCTTGCCCGTATAGTTGGGGTTCCAGTTGGGCATATCGATGCCGTTGGGCAGGTACGTATACACCAGGCGGACTGGCGGTTTCCCGGCGGCGCCCCAGGAAAGTGCGGGGACCATGGCATCCAACTGGGGTCGTATGAAACATCAAAGCTGAAAACATTCAAGCCGGCTGTTTGCAGGGCTTCGCGGCGTGTTTCAGGTTCTACGGATCACGCCCGCGCCCGTCTTCGAGCGAAACGCGGCAGCCGCCATGAAGGTGTCGCTATCGGAGGCGATGGAGCTTTCCAATGGACGCGAGGTCGAAGTGTTGGATCTCGACCGGGCTCTATATCGCCTGGCTGAAGTGGATCCGCGTAAAGCCAAGTTGGTGGAGTTGCGCTATTTCGGCGGCTTGACCATAGAAGAGGCGGTGGCCGCCGCCGGTTCTTCGCCCGCTACCGCCGAGCGCGATTGGCCATTCGCGCGAGCGTTTCTGCGGGAGTTGGGGTATGAGCAGGTTGAGGAGTTCGGAAATTCCAAAACTTCCGCTCCGTTACGGTCGCGGCTCCGATCAGCGCGCGCGTCGGCAAGCGATGTTCGATACGTCAAGCAACAAGTGTTCATACGAGCGGAAGACGGTCCCCTGATCCCGCTGCTGATTGCGGTGGGGCCGGCGCACACGCACTATTGATTCGATATCTCCACCAGGGGGTACGAGTCGCATCCCAGCAAAACGATAAAGAACCGGCGCGAAGACCGCCGGCGCTACTCTTCTTCTGTTTTGCCCACCTTCAACGCAGCCGGGAATGCCTCCTGGGGATCTCCACACTATCGCGGGCAGGGCTGCCCTACCCATGATACTCTTACGAGAAATCGAAAATGCATTGGAAATTCCGGATACCGTGGCTCGCCGTGGCCGTCTTGGCGTGGTGGATCTGGATACAAGCCTGTCCGCCGATGGTAGTGTCGGCGACCGCCGCCCCCGGATCTCTTTTCCGCCGTGCGAGCCCTCCCTCATGAGAGGTAATTGCACACATCCGCCATTCCGCCGGCTCGCCCGAGAACGCGCGCGTGCGCGACTACATCGTGCATGAATTGCAGGCTCTCGGCATCGCGGCGGCAGTCGAGCGGCAGACCGGCTTTTATCGCGAATCTGTAGTCGCCTTCCGGGGAGGGATAGTGGAGAACATCGTCGGCCGCATCCCGGGCAGCGCCAACACCAAGGCGGTCATGCTGGCGTGCCATTACGATTCCGTGGTGGAAGGCGCTGGCGCCGGCGACGATGGCCACGGTGTAGCCGTCTTGCTCGAAACGGCCCGGGCGCTTCGCCATCAGTCGGGGCTGCGGAACGACGTCCTGCTTCTCTTTACCGATGGCGAGGAGCCGGACATGATGGGCGGTGAGGCATTCCTGTCGCAGAGCCGCTTCCGCCAGGATGTGGGACTGGTCCTGAACTTCGATGCCCGCGGGACCGGAGGACCGGGGCTGATGTTCGAAACGTCGCAGCCGGACGGCGCCCTGATCCGCGAATTTGCTCGCGCGGCCCCCTATCCGCGGGCATCGTCGTTCTTCCGCGACGTGTATGAGCGGATGCCCTCGGCCACGGATTTTACCTTCTTCAACCGGAAGGGCATTCCCGGCCTGAATTTTGCTTTTATCGAAGGCGGCGCCTTCTACCACACCAGCGAGGACAATTTGGCGCGGCTGGACGTTCGCAGCTTGCAGCATCAGGGATCGTACGCGCTCAGCCTGGTCCGCAACTTCGGGGGTCTTGCGCTGCCTCTGGCGCCCGCTCCGAATTCGGTCTACTTCAACATTGCGAATCTCCTCGTGCATTACCCCCTCGCATGGGCCCCGGCGATCGAGGGCGTTCTGCTTGGCTGTTGGATGCTGGCTGTCTTCGCGGGCCGAAAGCGCGGACAGCTCAGGGCGGCGGGCATGCTGCGCGGCGCGGCTGGAGTTGCTGCAATCATTATCGGTACCGCATTGTGCGGCCAGGGCTACTTGTGGCTGCTCAACAAGCTTCATCTCATTCGCAATGAGCTGATGTTCGGCCAGGAATACGGCCGATGGTGGCTGCTCGCAGCGTTCGTCGCCGCCGCAGGAATGGCGGCGATCGGCCTCACGGCGCGGCTAGTCAAGCGGACCGGGCGCATAGAGACGATGGCAGGCGCCGCCCTGGTTCAGATCGCGTTGGCAGGCGTCCTGTGCTGGAAAGCGCCCGCCGCCAGCCACCTGGAGGTCGCCGGGGCCGTAAGCGGAATGCTGTTGTTCGGGATTTTCCTGGCTTCACCGAAATCTCGCACGGTCTGGCTGGCGGGCAGCATCGCCGCCCTGCTGCCGGCGCTTATGCTGTGGGCGCCACTGGCGCGGCATCTCGATGCGGGACCCGGCGTCAAGGTATGGCCGGTGCAGGCGTTTCTGGCAGCCCAATTCCTCACGCTGGCGGCAACGGCGTTTTCGACAGCGCCGTCGCTTGCCCCAACGCGATGGGCGATCGCGGCGATGGCGGTATCGGTAGTTTTGCTCTCGATCGGCCTGCTCTCTGCACCCTATGGCGCTCGCGACCCTCGCCCCAGCAACGTGTTCTACGCGCTCGATGCGGACCGTCATACCGCGTTCTGGGTGAGCCGAGAGAACACTCGCGATCCGTGGGCCGCCCAACTGCTCGGGGCGCACCCGAAGCACGAGCCCTTTCCGCAGATCTCGCCATGGTGGACGGGCCAGTTGTTCTGGCGTTCGCCGGCCCCGGAGCTCCTCTTGCCGGCGCCGGAACTGACGGTGCTCCACACGTCATGCCAGAACGATTTCCGCACGTTTGACATTCAGGCGCGCTCCCCGCGCGGCGCCCCCGCCATGATCGCCGTGTTCCAATCGGACCGGGCCACCGAAATTGTGTCGCTCAACGGGCGGGAGCCGAGCCTGTTCGAGTCGATCCCGCGAGCGGAGGTGCGCGCGCAGTACATCGACATGCGGGCGATCCCCGGGGAAGGCATGGCGCTGCGCGTACGAATCCGCGGCTGTGGGAAGTTGCGCGTCCGGCTGGTGGAGCGATCGAACGACATCGAGGCGGCTCTTCCTCACCAGGTCTCGCCCCTTCCCAGCGGCATCATGACGGCATGGGAGGACGACTACTACAACCGGTCGGTGATGGTTACGCGGCTGCTGATTTTGGAATGAAAGCCTGGCTTTCGGGACTGTCAGGAATTATCGCTTCAGAGCAGGGCTTTCATCGGGACCTCACGGATAAGGGTGAAACCCGATCCAGTCCATCGGTAATAGTATGCGGCGCACTGTTTTTCGTTCGGACAGCCGCGAGCTATGAATAATTCGCTCCTCTCTC
>DATKFU010000237.1:0-15169 GCA_035511215.1 Bryobacteraceae bacterium
TCCTTCTGGAGTGTCGCGGATCTGGTGGAGGCGGCTGCATAGGTCATGGTGCATTATATCGAAGAACTACAAGGCGTCATCCGTAAGTTGCACGGCGTAGAGTCACGCCACGTTGAGAGCATCCCCATCAAAGAGACCTACAAGGGCCAGACGGTCTGGGAAGGCGTCGTAGAGGTATTCGAGCTAATCGGGCATCCTAGCGCGAGTAGAATCTACGCATGGACGCACAATACGGACGATCCTAGTAACCCGCATCGGCACGTCACGGTCTTGCACTCACACCCTATCCAATCCGCGCGTGATGCCGTCCGCGCGGCAATTGTTCAAGAGTTCAGGAGCATGGAGCCGCAAAGTGAAGCCTAAGAAGGTTGGCCGTCCAAAACTGCCGAAGGGCGAAGCTAAGGGCCGTATCGTGCCGATCCGTTTCAATGCCGCAGATATCAAGCGTATCGAAGCGTTGGCACGTGCCAGCCAGCAGACGGTGTCGGATTGGATTCGCAGCGCGGTAGCCGTGACGATGCCGGAGGCGAAGTAAACGATGCAGCGAATAAAAGGCAAATTAGGACACTACCCAAAGCTGTAAGGGCAGCGCCGTCGATTCGTCGCGCGATTGAAGCCGATGCGCGGAACCACAACAGCCTAAGAGCGGGTCCTGGAGGACCCGCGCAGGACTGGAGTCCCGCCCCACTTAATCCACTTGCGCGTCCGCAAACGCCAGCGCCTCGTCCAGCGCCGCGACGCCGGCATCGATCTGTCCGCGCTCGATAATCAGCGGCGGCGCAATCACGAAGTGGCTTAGCCAGGCATTGATGGCCACTCCGTTCTTCATCATGGCGGCGGCTATCTGGTCGACCACCAGGGGCTTGCCCGCCATTTTGTCGCTCTTGGTGTTGAAGGGCTGTTTGGTTTGGCGGTTCTTCACCAACTCGACGCACCAGAACAGCCCCAAGCCGCGCACGTCCCCAATCGACGGATGCTTGTCCCGCAGCCCCCGCAGCCGCTCACCGAGATACTCGCCCATCTCCCGCGCGCGCTCTACCAGGCCGAGCCGCTGCATTTCGTGGATGGCCGCCACGCCCGGCGCCAGCGTCATGGGGTGCGCTTCATAGGTGTGCCCATGCGCGAAGAAATGATCGTCGAAATGGGCAGCGATCTTCTGCGTAGTGGCGCACAGCCCCAGCGGCATATACGCCGACGTGATGCCTTTCGCGGTCACCAGGATATCGGGCTGCACGTCCCAATGGTCCACGGCGAACCATTTGCCGGTGCGCCCCCAGCCGGTCATGACCTCGTCGGCGATCAGCAGCACGCCGCGATCGTCGCAAATGCGGCGCAGGCGCGGCATGTATTCCGGCGGCGGAACGAGCACGCCGTTAGTCCCCACCACAGGCTCTACCACCACCGCAGCCACGTCGCTCTCGTTCTCGACGATGTGATCCAAATAATCGGCGCAGGCGATATCGCAGCCCGGATACCGGTGCCCGATCGGGCAATCGTAACAGTTTACTTCCGGCGCGAAGATGAATCCCTGCCCTTTGGCGCCGGGCTCGGCGGGCCAGCGCCGCGGATCGCCGGTGGCTCCGATGGACGCCATGGTCGACCCGTGATACGAACGGTAGCGCGCAACGATTTTGGTGCGGCCCGTGTACATGCGCGCAATTTTGAAGGCGGCTTCGTTAGCCTCGGTGCCCGATGTCGTGAAGAAGAACTTCGTCAGACCGCGTGGCAGCACTTCGAGGAGCAGCCGGCTCAATTCCACGCGCACGTCGGTGGCATAGCCGGGCGCGATGTAGGGGAGCGTGCGGGCCTGCTCCTGAATTGCCCGAATCACGGCGGCGTTCTTGTGGCCCAGGTTCACGCACATCAACTGCGCGGAGAAATCCAGATAGCGCCGGCCATTGACATCGATGAAATAGCAGCCTTCCGCATCCACTATATGCAGCGGCGTCCAGCTTTTCTGGAAGCGCCAGGTGCCGTAATTCAGCTCCCGGGTCCAGCGGACGATATCCTGCGATGAAAGAACTTCGGGCATGAAACGAAACTGACACGGATCGAGCCTGCTTGTCAAACCCGCTTGTCGAACAGTTGGCGAACAGATGCCGCGCGCGCGATACAATCGCATGTCATGCCGTTGAGTCTCGAATCCAAAACCGCCCTCGTCACCGGCGCCAGCAAAGGCGTGGGGAAGGGCATCGCCCTGGAACTGGCGCGCTGCGGGTGCCATATCGCCGTGAACTATAACAGCGACGCGCGCGGCGCGGAAGCTACTGCCACCGAAGTTCGCGCGCTGGGCCGGCAGGCGCTGGCCGTGCAGGCCGATGCGGGACTGGCGCCCGATGTGGACCGCATGTTCGCCGAGGTGCTGCGCCAGTTTCCGCGCCTCGATATTATGGTGAACAACGCCGGGACCCAAACCTGGAAAGCGCTCCTCGACTTGGAGGAAACCGAGTGGGACCATGTCATCCGCACCAACTTGAAGGGATGTTTCCTGTGTACTCAGCGCGCCGGCCGGCACATGCGCGAGCACGGCGGCGGCAGCATCGTGAACATCGGGTCGGGGTGCAACAAGATCCCGTTTCCCAACCTGTCGAACTACACCGCGAGCAAGGGCGGCATCGAGATGTTCACCAAATCTGCCGCGATCGAGTTAGCCCGGTATGGCATCCGCGTGAATTGCGTGGCGCCCGGGGCTATCGAGATCGAGCGCACCATGCAGGAAGCTTCGGATTACGGGAAGACCTGGGCCGGCGTGACGCCGCTCGGGCGCGTGGGCCAGCCGCTGGATGTGGCGCGCGCGGTGGCATTCCTGTCAAGCGCAGCAGCGGACTTCATCACCGGCCAGACGTTGTTCGTGGATGGCGGCCTGTTCAGCCACCCGGTCTGGCCGTATTGACGTTTATTGACGTTGGTTGAGGCGCGCTCGGTCCGGCTACTCTGCTAAAATCGTCGGGAAGCCAACGGCTTTGAGGAGGTCCTATGCCGATGTATTTTGCCCGGTGGCCGGACGGCAGCTTTTCCGTCGTCCATGCCGTCGACGAGCAGGACGCGTATGTGCAATTGGACGAGTTCGGCGCAGAACCCGCGGAACTCCGCCTGATGGAGTCCTGCTTGATCGATTTCGAACTCACCGATAGCGGCACATTTCGACTGTGCCAATTTGGCGACGATACGCTGAATGAAATCCTTGAAAACGCCTATCCCTTATTGGATGCCGCGCTCAGCTCCGAACTGCTTGACGAACATGGTGTAGTGGACGATGCCGGGGCTGTCGGTCGCTACGGCGACTCAGCCAAGGCGATTCTCTCGGATGCCGTACGGGCCGAAAGGGAACGCTTCAAGTCGTTTGAGCCGGTGCCCGCCTCCACCGAGATCGGGAAGACAATCCAAGGGCAACTCGGTGGTTCGGGGCATTACGTGGATGCCCTGGTAGAGATGGTGGCCGAGGAACGTCTGCGGAAAGAGGGACGACGACGATCGCAAGCCCAACTGAAGTTCACACGATACACCATTGACTCGGCTTTACCGCCAGCCTTATACTCCAACTGAGGGATCTCCAGAGGACCACATGAGAAACAAGCTAATCCTAAGTACCGCCTTGCTGTTTTGCGCGATTGCCGAAGCTCAAACGAATAACTACACCGTGTCGAACATCGTAACCAATTCGACTGATCCACGCCTCGTGAATCCGTGGGGCTTGTCGCGGCCCGGCAGCGCAAAATTGACCGAGAATGAATGGTGGACATCGGATCAGGTTACCGGCCTTTCCACCTTGTACTACGCCAATGGCACCATCGTCGGCCTACAGGTAACCATTCCGCCGGCCGGCGCCACCGGAACGGGCAGTCCGACTGGAACGGCTTTCAATCCGACTAACAATAACTTTGCGTTTGTAACTCTGGACGGAACGATCTCGAATTGGAACCCGAAAGCCACGCCCGCTACGCCAGGCACGTCGTGCGCAAAGTGCCATGTGACTACCGCAACCGTCATGGTGAATAACTCGGCCGCCGGCGCATCTTACCAAGGTCTGACTATCGCCAAGAACGCCACCAGCGGCGCATACACTTATTACGCGGCCGACGCCAACGGCGGTGTGGAGGCTTATGATGCTACGTCATTCAGCCCGGTGACACTATCGGGGACTTTCACGGACGCAAAGATACCGAAGACCTACTCTCCGGCCGGCATTCAGGCCATCGGTTCGAGAATCTACGTCACATACAACGCCATCGCCGGCGGCGGGACCGGTTACGTGGATGCTTACAATACTAACGGAACGCTTCTGCTGCGATTGCAGACGGGATGGTTCAATCAGCCGTGGGGAGTGACAATAGCGCCCGCCAGCTTTGGCGCCTTCAGCAATATGATTCTGGTGGGGAATACGGGCAGCGGATGGATCGGGGCGTACAGTCCTGCGAACGGCACGTTCCAAGGTTTCCTGCAGAGCGGCGGATCGGATCTTACCATCCCCGGACTTTGGGGACTTGTGTTTGGCAACGGCAGCACGGAATCCGGGCCGGCCGACGTGCTGTATTTCAATGCCGGCGGAGCCAATCTGACAACCGGCGTGTTCGGCGCGATCGCGGCGAACTGACCGGCCTGTCCTACTTGCTACCCGTGCAGCTTGCGGAAACTGGTCAGACAGCGCTGCGCGGTTTCGAACGGCGGATAATCGCTGCCTTCCTGCTCCACCAGGTAAAACTCGAGGCCGCCCGTCTTCTCAGCGGCCTCGAATAGCCTCTTCCAGGGCGCCACGCCCTCGCCGAGCAAAACCCTGTAGCCCTTCTCCTTGGACCAGTCCTTGCAGTGCATGGAACGGATCCGGCCGGGATTGGCCTCCACCCAGGCCACCGGGTCGGAGCCGGCCTCGATGCAGGTGCCCACGTCCAGTTGCAGCATGACGTCTTTGGTGGTGTTGGCGGCCAGCACTTCTATCGGACGTTGGCCATCCAGCGGCGTAAACTCCAACTGGTGGTTGTGATAGCCCGCGCGCAGCCCCGCAGCCTTCATCTTTTCGGCGCCTTGATTCAGGCGCTCGGCAACCGCCTTCCAGCCGTCCAGAGTCTTCGGGTTTCCGGCGCTGGCGAAAACGATAAACCGGCTGCCGATGATACTGTTCAGTTCGATGGCGTGCGCGATTCCATCGGGCGTGAACGATTCCGAACCGTTATGCGTCGACAGGCAGCGGATGCCGGCGTCGTCCATCATTTTGCGCACCTGCCTGGCGTAGTCGGGCGTCCATGCGTAATACGGCGAGAAGAATTCCACGCAGTCATAGCCCATTTTGGCCACGGCGCGCACCGTGCCCATGAGGTCCTGCTTCAGTTCGTCGCGCACGGAAAATAGTTCCAGACCGACGGGTGGTTCCTTGCCCCGCGCGAGGGCGGAGGCAATGGGGGCGGCCGCGGTTAAAGCGAAGAACCCGCGGCGGGAGAGGGAACGTAGTGGCATAATCGGAAAAGCAAACGATAACACATACCATGCTCATCAAACTGATTCGCACGAACCCGCATGCCGCTCCGACCGTGTTGCGCCTGGCATTGGGAGTGGTATTTTTCGCGCATGGCGCGCAGAAGGTGCTGGGCTGGTGGGGCGGGCGCGGATTCTCCGCGACCATGAACGGCTTCGAGCACAGCGGCATTCCCGCGGTCTTCGCATTTCTGGCCATCGCCGCGGAGTTCTTCGGCGGGTTGGGCCTGATCCTGGGCCTGCTCGGCCGCGTGGCAGCGTTCGGCATCGCCTGCGTCATGCTGGTGGCAATCTTCAAGGTGAACGCCGTAAATGGCTTCTTCATGAACTGGACTGGGCAGCAGAAGGGCGAAGGCGTCGAGTATCACGTCCTGGCACTGGCGATGGCGGTGGCGATCATGATAGCGGGGTCGGGCGCCTGGTCGATAGACCGGATGCTGAGCGGCGGAGCGCCGGCGGGGCGGTAAGGTGGTGCGATCATACGTAATGATACGCAGTCTGGCTGTTGCGGCAGGGTTTCTTGTGGCCGGCGGTTACGTCCGCGCCGAGAAAAAGGTCACTGTCAAGATATCGCATTCGCCAAGCTTGGCCGGGGCGCTGGCGGGCAGACTCGTCACACCTGGCCCACTCACCGGCGATTGTGGCAAGGAGTTCGGCGGCCTGGTGTTCCAGGATATGCGCGCATGGCGTGCCGATGACCGGCGGCGCCGATTCCGCCGGGGTCGCGGCACCGGCCATCGTATTGTCGATTGATGTCTCCCGGTGCGAGGCCCGTCCGCTGCACGCCATGACCGGCGAGGGACTGCCAGCGGTGCACATCTCCCGCACGGAAGGCTGGCTCGTGGCGCAGGTGCGGGCGGTCGATGCGGCCAGCGGGCAAGAACTCGCGGCCGCCACCGTGCACGGCCACGCACAACAAGAGAATCAAAGCCAGAGTACCGTTCCGGAGTGGCCGGCGCCATCGGAAGTGAAATCCATCGCGTTACGGCAGGGAGTGGCGGAGGCGCAGCGGCTCTACGCACCGTGGACCGAGACGCGCGAGATCCCGTTCATGGACAGCAAGGAGTGCCACCTGAAACAGGCATACGACGTGGCGAAAGCGGGCGACTATGAGACCCTGGTGAAGCTATCGCGCGCCAACGCGGATTCGTGCGGGACAGGTTCGAAGGCGGCCATGGAGGCTTGGTACAACCTGGGCGTCGCCTATTTGCTGGTGCGCCAGTACGACGAGGCTGTTTCGGCATTCGAAAAGGCCGCGGAAATCAACGGAGGCAAGTTGGTGGCTGGGCTGGTGGAGGAATGCCGCCGGGAGTCCGCGGCGCTTAAGGCGCAGCAGCCCAAAGCGGCGCCGGCCGCTCCGGGCGCGGTCGTGCAGACGGGCATGGTTATGACCAACGAGCTCATCGTCAAGCTAATCGATGGAAACGTGGCGGAGGAGGAAGTGCTGAAGATGATCGCGAATCAGCCGGGGCGTTTCTCGGTGGAACCCGGCGATATGGCGAAACTGAAAGCCGCCGGTGTGCCGGATGCGGTGATCACAGCGATGCGCAATAAGAAGTGAGAGAGAGGATGTATGTACACATGGATTTGCCCGCAATGCGGGCGCGAGGTGCCCCCATCCTCCGACGCATGTCCGACTTGTGGGGCCAAGGGCGAGTCCGAGGCGCAACCGGTCGGCGAGGAGACCGGTGATAGCCCAGCCGCGGCGGCTGCGCCGGTAGCTCTTCCGGTGGCTCCTCCGACAGGACGCGTCGCGTCGCACTTGCGCCTGCTGATGGTGCTGTGGCTGGCGCAGGGGGTTTTCCTCCTGCTAATCCTAATAATTCCCGGGCTGGTGCTGTTGTTCCCGGCCGGGATGGCGCAGGGAATGACCCTGGAGGTAATGGGTTTGCTCCATCTCCAATCCCCGCTGGGCAACCTCGCCTGGGCGCTGTTGTTGATGACCGCGGCTTGCGCCATGGCTTGCCTGTTGGTGGCGCGGGGCCTGCTCGATCACGCACCCTGGGCCCGCACGTACACCATCGTCGTCAGCGCGATCGCCTTGTTGGCATACCCCCAGGGCACTGCGTTGGGAGTTTATACCCTGTGGGTGCTTTTGCCCGAAAGTTCCGAAGCCGAGTACCGCCAACTGACCATGCAATAATCGAAGTAGATGTCCGAGTCGCTGCTGGGCATGGAACTGACCGAGATTCGGGAAGCTCTGGGGCCCGGCCATCCGCAGTTCCGCGCCAAACAAATATACACAGCTTTGTACCGGCAAAGAGTTGGCGACCTGGCACAGGTTTCGACGCTGCCCGCGGGGCTGCGGCAGGGATTGGGCGGTGCGCACCACGTGGGCCTACCGGAGATCGCGCAACGCTATCAATCGGTGGATGGCACCCGGCGCTATCTGCTGCGGTTGGAAGACGGCCGCACAGTCGAGACCGTGCTGATGCCCGAGGACCAGCGCGACACTGTCTGCATTTCGAGCCAGGTGGGCTGCCCGGTGGACTGCAAGTTCTGCATGACCGCGCTGATGGGGCTGGAGCGAAACCTCACCGCGGGCGAGATAGTGGGACAGGTGCTGCTGGTGGCCCGCGATAACGAACTGCTGGAAGACGGCACGCGCCTCAACATCGTGATGATGGGGCAGGGCGAGCCGCTGCTGAATCTGGCCAACGTGGTGAAGGCCACGCGCCTGCTGACGGATGCGGAAGGCGTGGGAATCCCGCCGCGGCGTATCACGGTTTCAACCGCCGGCATCATCCCGAAAATCGAAGAGTTGGGACGAGAACCTGTGCGCCCCAGGCTGTCGATATCGCTGAACGCTTCCACCGAGGAGATGCGGCAGCAGCTAATGCCCATCACGCGGAAGTACCACTTGCAGGATCTATTGGCGGCTTGCAAGGCCTATCCGCTGCGTCCCTGGGAGAAGCTCACGTTCGAGTATGTGCTGCTGAAAGGCGTGAACGACACCGATGCCGACGCGCGGCGGGTGGTGCGGCTGCTGGCCAACTTGAATGCCAAGGTCAACTTGATCGCACTGAATCCAGGGCCGGGCATTCCGTTCGAAACGCCCGATCCGGAGCGCGTCGCCGCCTTCCAGGCGATTGTGCGGCGTTCGATGGGGTGCTTCATCCGCAAACCGCGGGGGCTCGATATCTTCGCCGCGTGCGGCCAGTTGAAGCGGAATGAGGTCATGGTGCAGTTGGATTCCATTCAGGACAGCTCGGTGAACTCGATCCCGCTTTGAACGCACGAGTGCGCGCGCCACCTCGCTTCACGACTTTGGCTGCAGGAGCCGGCCTTCGAACAGAATCGCGCCGCTGGCGGTATCGCGGATGAAGAACGCGAAGGGGTGGTCCGCGCGAAAGACGGTCTGTTCCTGCCGCCTCATCGCCATTGGCCGAACCGTGATGCCGGTGGCCGCCGCCGCCTCGGTGCCTTCCTCCGACACATCCACGAAGGCCTTGTGGACGACATTGGCGACCAGCAGATCGCGGCGGCCGTCGATGCCGGAGAAATCGGCCGTTCTGCCGAAAGCGTCGGCCATCCCCATGCGAGACAGCATATCCTTCAGCGAGAAGGCCGAGTCCGCGCGGAATTTCGGGATCGCGGTCTCCACTTTGTGGCTGGTCAGCGCGCCGAACCAGCCGGAAAGCTCATCGGGTTTGATGGACCGCTCCAATTCCGCCAGGCCATCGTTTGTTTTAGGCAGCAGTATGTCGAACGCCAGGGGAGTGCCTGCATATTTCATCTCCAGAATCTGGGCGGATGGCGTTTCGCCATACAGGAAATCGGCCTTCTGGTGCATGAACTTCGCGTCTACCGTGCGGCCGCCGCCCAGCTGGAAGGGTTCCGCGCGCGTGTTCTTGGGATCGAACGGCGAACGCCACTTTCCGAGGAAATAGATCGCGCTGGTCAGGACCAGGCGGGTGGCTGCATCGATCGAACCATGCGCGAACAGCTCCGCAATTCTGCCATTGGTGTGCTCCGAGGTCCAGGAATTGATTTCCTGGCGGGCTTGCTCCGCGTTGGAATGGAAATCGAGCTGGGCGACGGGGGCCTGGTAGAGCGTCTTCATGGTCCGCTCAAATTCCGATTCGAGCGGGAAGCCTTGCTGCAGCCAGAGGCCGTTGGCGATGGCGAGTTGGTTGCCGCCCAGGTTCGCCTGTTTAGCGATCTCCGCGGCCAGCGCGGCGACAGCGGCGTGGTAAGCGGCGCCGGACTGGGTTTGGTCGAGTGTGGCGGCCATGCCGGCGGCGGTCTGCCCGCGCGCGCCATCGAGCAGCATGGAAAGCGCCGTCGAGATGCTGAAGGGCGAGAGGATCAGGTTGTCGCCGTTTTGAGCGAGTTGCCGGTACGCGGCGGCCGCGAACCGATTCATGCCCGGAGTTACGTCGTTCGAGGCGAGCAGCGCGCCCGCCAGGAGCAACGGGAGGGCCAAGGTAAGGTGGTGTGTCATGGACATGCCTTCCTTTATAATGCCGCATCATGGCGCAGTTTCATCAACGCGCAGGAGCCCACTCGCGGGCGCCGTCAATCGTTCGCAGAACTTGCGGCAAGACCGCGATTCCGGCGGGAATCCAGGCGCAGAACGCGCCCTGCCCATCGTGACAGGCGTCTACCGGGCTGGCCTGCACGCGGCGGGTCAGCGCCTCCAAAGCGTCCATGTCTTTGGCGGCGGCTACCGCCATGTCGTGATCTGCCTGGCTTACGCGCACCAGGTAGATGAGCCGGACGTGACGGGCGCCGCGCGGTAACTGAAACAGGTGCGCCACGGGTTGGGGCTGCGCAGTGCTGCGGCCGCCAATCGTGGTTTCCGCGGACACGAACACCGCTCCCGCCCGCGCCTTTACCGCGTAGTAGGCCACCTCGTAACCCAGAAAATCGTCTCCCGCGGACAGTGTCAGGTTGTTGCCGTCAAGGCTTTGGCCCGCGGTTTTGAGACGATAACCGCCGGATTTGAGTATGGGAGTGACGACGCGCAAGCGCCATCCCGGTTCAAGATCGATGTAGCTGGGGCCGATGGGCTGGACCGCGGCCGCTGGGGCGGGTGCGTTGCGAGCGGCACAGCCTGTCAGTACGGATGCCAACGCCCAGTAAACCGTTGGCGCACGGCGTGTGCGGGTTGGATTTATTAGCATCGACCTGCCGTATATCCTCGCCATCGCCGCCGAATTTCTCACGCCACAGCGGCCAGCGCGATGGCGCCCAACACGCCCGCATCGCCGCCCAACGCGGGCGGCACGATGTAATCGTCTATCCGCTCCAGGATTTCCGCCGCCTGGATATAGCCGTTCAGCAGTGCCAGCACCTTCGTGCGGATGCGGGGGAACAGGTGCGCCTGGCGCATCACGCCGCCGCCCAGGATTATTCGTTGGGGCGAGAGGGTACAGATCCACGTAGCCAGTCCTAACGCGATGTAGTGCGCCTCCAGGTCCCAGGCCGGATGCTCGGGTGGGAGCGTCTCGCCGCGCTGGCCCCAACGGGCCTCGAGCGCCGGTCCGGAGACCAGGCCCTCCAGGCAGTCGCCGTGGAAGGGGCAGCCGCCGGGGAAGGGATCGGCGCGCAGGTCGTGCGGCACCCAGATGTGTCCCATTTCGGGATGGACCAGGCCGTGCAGCAACCGGCCGTTGGCCATCCCGCCGCCCCCCATGCCGGTACCGATCGTAAGGTAGAGAAAAGTATCCAGGCCCTGCGCGGCGCCCCAGCGGGCCTCGCCCAGTGCCGCCGCATTGACGTCGGTGTCGAAGGCCACCGGAAGGCCCGTGGCCCGGCGCACGGTGCCCAACAAGTCGGTATCGCGCCAGCCATTCTTCGGCGTGGAGGTGATATAGCCGAACCTGGCAGACGCGGGATTCAGATCCACGGGGCCGAACGATCCGATGCCGATGGACTGCAGCGGCTGGGGCTGCCCCTGGAAGAATTCCAGCGCGCGGGCGATGGTTTCGGCGGGACTGGTGGCCGGAAACTCGGTGCGGGCGAGCAATTTGCCGCTGTCGCCGCCGGTAGCGCAGACGAACTTAGTGCCGCCGCACTCCATTCCTCCGTATACGGGCATCATGCTTGTTATACCGCGAAGCACGTTTCCTGAGAGCAAACCGCCCGCGCGGCCACGTTCTTAGTTAAGGACATTTTAAAATTTATGTACAAAAAACACGCCGCTATAGCCTTGCTCTGCCTGTTCCCTGCTATAGGTTATGCGGTCACCAAAGCCGTCCAACCTGCCAGGCAACTCACCGCACCGGTAACGCACTCAAAACCGGCAGCCGTGCCGAAGCAGGCGCCCAAGAAGGATGCCGATATTGAAAAAGACATTCGGGCGCGCTTCGCCAAGTCCAAGATCTCGACGCACCATTTTCAGGTCCACGTGCAGGGCGGAGTCGCCACGATCGAAGGACAGACCGATGTGCTGCAACATAAAGGCACAGCCACCCGGCTGGCCAAGAACGCGGGCGCCACAAAAGTGGTGAACCACATCGCCGTAAGCCAGGCGGCCAAGGACAAGGCGGCTAAGAATCTGGCGTCCGGCCGCCGGCGCGCGCAGGTCAAACGCAGCGACACTACGGCGCGCACGGTGAAGCGGTCCAGCTAACCCCAGATCTAACGGGCGCGCTACATCAGCCAGCCAGGGCCACGGCGATTCCCGCCAGGCCGAGAAACGTGCCGAACGGCAGTTCGTAGGTGGCCGGGTCCTTGTGTGTAAACCGGATGTAGGCGTAGCCGACAAGCGATCCGGCCAGCGACCCGGCGATCAACATAAGTAACGCGCCATGCAAGCCCAGAAACGCCCCGACCAGGCACACCAGCTTCACATCTCCCAAGCCCAGCCCTTCGCGGTGGCGCAACTTGAAGTAGAGCCAGCCGGCCGACCATAAAAGCGCACCGGGTAAAACGGCTCCGAGCAGGGCCGCCGCCACCGAATCCCAGTGCGGGTTGCCGCCCACGCCGGCGAACCACACCAGTAATGCGGCGATCTCGTCGTTGACCGGTACAAACCAGGCCAGCACCAGGCCGGCCGCCGTGCCGCCGAGGGTGAATTCGTCCGGCAGAATGCGCGCTTCCAGGTCGGTGAGCGTCAACCCCACCAACAATGCGCTCAAGAGGCAGAACTTCAGGGCCGCGAGAGACGTCCCCAGCCGCCAGACGAAGAGGAAGAACAGCACGCCGGTGAGCAGCTCGACTACCGGATACCGTATGGAAATCGCAGCCTTGCAATGCCGGCATCGGCCGCCGAGCAGCGCGTAGCTGAGCAGCGGGACATTGTCGTACCAGGCGATCGGATGCTTGCAGGCAGGGCAGTACGAGCGGGGCCGCACCACCGAAAGATCCTGCGGCAGGCGGTAGACGCAGACGTTCAGGAAGCTCCCGATCAGCAGGCCGAACAGCAGCGCCAGGCAGGCTTCCACAAGGCGCTCGTCTAGCAAGAGAGCACCTGCCGGTAAATATGGATGGTGTTCCGGACCATTCGATCCAGTGAGAATTTCTCAGCCACGGTTTGGCGTCCGCGCGCCGCCATGCCGAGGGCCAGCGCGCGATCCGACCGCAACTCGCGGATGGCGGCGGCGATCAGTTCGGGCTCGTTTTCCGACAGCCAGCCGTTTTCCCGGTGGCGCACGATCTCGGGGATGCCGCCCACGTTACTGGCGATGACCGGGACTCCCGCCGCCATGGCCATTAGTATCCCGGAGCCCAGGCCTTCGGTGTGCGTCAGGTATAGAAACAGGCCGGCACCGGCGAGATCGGATTCCAGGTCGCGCGAAAGAAGCAGGTCCACGCCGGCGCGGCGGGTAGCTTCCAGGGCTAGCGATACTCCTTTCAGCGGATCGGCGCTGGCCGGCGCAACAACCGTTTCGCCCATCGCTTCAGCATGCACAGCGGGTTCGCCGAGCGGCACGCCGTCATAAACCACCGATATCTTTTCTGCGGGTACTCCACCATCCAACATGACGCCCTTGACGAATTGTGACACGGCGGCGTAATGGCTGGCATGCCGGTACTTCCAGCGCGAGCGGATTGGAAAAGCGACGCGGCGCGAAACCACCAGAGGGGCGCCGGCGAGAAACACGGCCATGGCGTGCGTGCGGGCGTCGTGCGCGTGGACCAGATCCGACTGGCGCGAAAGCCGGTGGACACCCCAGAGGCCGAGCGGACGCACATCAAAGCCGCCTGCGCGCGCCCGGTCCGAAAGCGGCGAACCCCGTGCGGAGAGCAGCGTGCAGTCGACATTTTCGCGGCGGAGGCCCTCCAACAGGCGCAGAACCTGCCACTGGCCACCGCGCATTTCCCGGCCCGAATCGAGGTGTAGGATGCGCATCGTCTCTATTTCAACGCGATCCCCAATTACTCATGTTGCGCGCCTTGGCATACTTCAGAAACGTATAGAGCGCCGCCATATAGGCGATGGTCAGCCCTTCGACTCCATCCAAAAAACCGCCTTGCAGGAAGTAGGTCTTCAGCAGAGTCCAGGTGGGATCCAGGATCAGCTTGCCCCAGCCCAGCGGCGTTTTGCGCGAAACCAGCTCCTCGGCCGCCAGTGTGGTATAGCGATCCATGGTCCGCAGATGTTCGGAAAGCGAATCGCAAGTGAAATGCAGCAAATTCGATTCCAGGCGTCCCAGGCGCCCGCGCACCTGGACGCTTTCATGCACGAAATCTCCCACCCAGGCGGCCTTTTGGCGGTTATACAAGCGGACCTTACGGTCGGGATACCAGCCGCTGTGCAGAATCCACCGGCCCAGGTACTGCGCCAGCCTTGGCATGGTGTATGCGTCGTATTGCGGGCCGTTCTTTTTGAGGTTCCAGATCTCCCCTTCGAGCGCTTCGCTGAGGGCCTCGTCGGCATCGAGCGACAGAATCCAATCGTGCGTGGCTCGCTCCGCCGCCCAGTTCTTTTGACCGGCGTAGCCGCGCCACGGGCTCTCCAGCACGCGCGCCCCCAGTTTTCCGGCGAGTTCCGTGGTGCGGTCGGCGGAACCGCTATCCAGCACCAGGATCTCATCGCAACAGCGAAGGCTCTCGATAGCGCGGACAATATGACGTTCTTCGTTGAGCGTGATGATCGTGGCCGTGATGTGCATGCATGAATCCATGCATTTAAGGATGGAAGGCGGTCAGGGCGCGCCCTCCAGCACGGGAGCCACGGTGAAACACAGCAGGAAAACGATCAGGGCCGCCAGGGCCAGCCATTTCCTGCCGGTGGAAAGGCTCGATGGGTCGACGATCACGGGGTGGCGCCGCGCCAGAAAGAACAGCGCTACGGCCCACAGGCACCAGGGCCACCAGTGCCCGAAGATGCCTAGCGGAATGAGCGCAAAAATGAAGATCATCGAAAGCCGCTTATGCTTATCGCCGGCCAGCGCGTAGAGGATGTGGCCGCCATCGAGCTGGCCGATGGGCAGGAGGTTCAGCGCGGTTGCCAGGATCCCGATCCAAGCCGCGCGCGCCACCGGATGCAGGTAAATATCCGCGGCGGGCACGCCTGGAAAAATGGCTTTCTGTAAGATCCAGAGCAGGCCCGGAGTTCCGAACTGGATATCGCCCTGATGCGCGATCCCCGGAATCACCTTGGAAAATGCCACCCCCACCGCCAGCGCGGGCATCAGGAATACGAAGCCGGCCAAGGGGCCCGCCACGCCGATATCGAAGAGCACGCGTTTGGAATAGATTGCCGAGCGGATGCGGATGAATGCGCCGAATGTTCCCATCAGCGTGGGCG
>DATKFU010000238.1:0-2049 GCA_035511215.1 Bryobacteraceae bacterium
ACCGGCGTGATGAATCCCAGCGTGGCGCAGTATTGGAAGGAGCATTACGACCTGCGCTATTACATGGAAAAGAACTGGTACAGCCTGGGACCGAAGCTTCAGGGGAAGCTGCATGTATCGGTTGGCGACGCCGACAATTTCTTCCTCAACAACGGCGTGCACCTGATGCAGAACTGGATGCTGACCACCAAAGACCCGCATTATGAAGGCTTTTTCGTTTATGGCGCCATGCGCGGCCATTGCTATCAGGGTCCGGACACGATGGCCGACCGCCTGCGGGAAATGGCAGAATACGTGATGGGCAGGATGCCGCCGGAAACGGTCGCCCAATGGTGGGGCCGGTAACGGCCGGTAACGGATTGGCCTCGGGTGTCCAACCGCGGGACCGCTATAATAGCGTGATGCATCTACCGGCAAGGGGACGCAAGATCGCCGCGTACGCCTTTTTGGGCACAGCGCTTCTGGTCGCTCAACCGGATTGGAAGGCTGTGGTCGATTTGCCGGCGGTGGACTTCTCGGGAATGTCGCCGCTGAGGAGCCGCGCCCTGCTCCGCCTGCTTCGCAGCCACGACTGCACTTGTGGATGCGGCATGAAGGTGGCTGAGTGCCGCATCAAAGATCCCGGCTGCTCGTGGAGCAAAGGCGTAGCCGCCGCGATGGGCGATGCGCTCCGCGCCGGCAAGAACGAAAACGATGCTATCGAGGCCGCCAAAGCGTCGAGGTGGGCCCACGGCCCGGAGCCGCCCAAACTCCTGGAGGACCCAGTGGCAATTCCCACTGCCGGGGCGCCCGTTCGCGGTCCTGCGGACGCCGCGCTAACCCTGGTCGAGTTCTCCGACTTTCAATGTCCTTACTGCGCGCTGGCGGTCGCCAAGCTGGACGCAGTGCTGGAAGCCTATCCGGGGAAGATAAAGCTCGTCTTCAAGCAGTTTCCTTTGGATACGCACTCGCAGGCCGCGCTTGCCGCCGCCGCTGCCATCGCAGCCCATCGGCAAGGTAAGTTCTGGCCCATGCACGATGCGCTCTTTACTCATCGGACGCAGTTGTCCCGCCCTTCGATCCTGGAACTGGCCCGCATAACCGGACTCGATATGAAGCGGTTCGAGGCGGATCTCGATTCCCCGGAAACGAAGAAGGCGGTCACGCGCGACATGGACGACGGCGACCGGGCGGGCGTGGAGGGCACACCCTCGGTATACATCAATGGTCGAAAATATAATGGTTCGTTGGATCTTCCGGAGATCCGCAAGGTCATCGACGGGGAACTGAAGAAATCCAAATAGCGGGCGGTGGAAGACTTTGTCCGTGTCTGAGTGCGTCGCGCAGGCGTGCCGTTTCATCCTAATAACGGCAGTTGGATGCCAGTCTTTGGTGCAAAACTGTGGCGCACGCACTCGTGCGTGCAGCGTTCACACTCGTGTGAACGCGCTTCCTGCCTCACCCGTCTGGTGGCCACCGCGTTCCTCACAATCTCCTGGCGCCAAAACGGTTGGCCGGTTAACGGCCCGTCAACTGCCGTTATTAGGTTCATTTGTCCAAAGAGCGCCAGAAAGCGCGCTGAATCTTCGGCACTCGCGAGAAATAACCCGGCTTTGCTCACGAGAAATGACCCACATGGCCAGGCAAGAGCCCGGCCTGCCCCGGCGCACGCCGCGGACTTGCCCGCCGGCAACGGCCCGTCTGGGGGATCGCCCTGGGGATCGCCCCCTGCGGAAATAAAGGCCTTACACACCTTCGTCGTGGACGAAGTCGAGGGATTCTTGCCCGCTGGCAAGTCTTGTTCTTCGTGTGGGTCAGTCTAAACGAGCACAAGTGGGTCACTTCTCGTGAGCGCCGAAGCGCTGAATACGAGATCGCTACTGATAAGGCCTTTTCACTGCAACCACCGTTTTGAGACTGGCATTCGACAGCCGTTCGCCGAATTTCGATTTCTTCCGGCCACCAACGCTTCCGGTCCGAATGTGCTTGGATTCGTGGGTTTACCGCCGGAGCATTGCCGATCGAATCCTGGACGTTATGCTGGGCTCGGGAGCTAGCGGGATCGCTTCC
>DATKFU010000239.1:0-6062 GCA_035511215.1 Bryobacteraceae bacterium
AGCCTGACTTGCGCCCCCTGCTCATCGGAGTTAAGTTTGCGCTGCACGTCGTTGGAAGAGTCGCCCAGTTTGGCCTCGACATCGTAATGTTCAGAGTCGAGCCAACCCGGTGCTCCCGAGATCTGAGATTCTTTCACGTGATACGCTTCCACCAGGAGGAATTTCACGGTGGCATTATCCGCCACGAACCTCCCAGGTTCCACGCTGATCCTAAAAAGACCTGTACCGCCGTGGTCCGGCTTGATCGACGCGACATCGAATGTGGGGCGGGGCTTACTGTCCGCGGCCGGCGATTGCGCCCGGCTTTGTGGCGCGTTCATGAGGCCGAACACGATCGGACCGGCGACAGCGGCCATCCCGGCGGCCGCCAACAACATCTTTCTGCCGAAGCTGAGCTTCTTAACCACGCCGTGAGTCATAATCCGCACCACGCGCTCCTTAAGATCGGAGCCGGAGATCCCGGACATGCACACCAGCGGCGATTCCAAATAGAACTGACAGGTTTTCAGAATACTCTCGGCATAGACCTCCGGCAGGCTGCCGAGCCTTAGTACATCTTCGTCGCAGGCGCGCTCGCGTTCCTCCACCAGGCGCGCTCCAATCCACCACACCAGAGGGTGAAACCAGAAAGTCGCTTCGACAGCCATGTGCAGCGCCGCCGCCAAATTGTCGCGCCGGCGGACGTGGCACAATTCGTGCGCCAGGATCGCCTCCAAGTGTGCGGCCGCCAGGCGGTCTGCGATCCCGTCAGGAAGCAACAGCACCGGCCGAAAGATGCCGAAAACTCCCGGCTCGAGCATGGCTGGCGACGACACCACCGGCACACCCGCCGCTAGCGCCAGCGGCGATCCCGCGCGAACAGCGGAACGAATGCGATGCCATCGGCGCCACCAGGAGACAGCCACCACCAGAAAACCGCATGCCCAAATAGCCATCAGCAGCCCCGGCAGCAGACTGCCGTGCTGCGCGAGAGCGGCCGGAGCCAGAGCGGTGGGCGCCAGCGATGGCGGAAACGGTCGACTGATCTGTTCTACTGCGACAGACAGTGCAGGCCGCGTCACGCGACTGGCGGTCAACCAGCCGCTGAGCCAGCCGAGCCGGCTGCCCATGTCGGCCAGCAGTGAAAACGGGATCAGAAACTTCACCGAAGCGGTCAGCCAAAGCCAATGCCGTGTGCGCGCATGGTTCTTGCGCAGCGCCAGCGCCAGCAGTCCCGCTATGCCTGCAAACACCGACGATTGCCACAGGTGGTTAGCCAATGCCGAAGCATAATAAACCGGAATCATTGCGGTTCCTCCTTAGCCAGTTTTCGAAGGGCCTGCTGGGCCTCCTTGACGTCTTCCATCGTGAGCTTGCCGGATTCCACCAGGTGCGCCATGATGGGTTGCGTGCGGCCCCCGAAAAAGCCCACCAGGTCGTCGAGCAATCTGCGCTGCGCGGCGTTGCGCGACACCACCGCCTCGAAAATATGCGCGTTACCGATCTTCCTGACCCGGCGTACCGACTTTTTCCCTTCCAATCGATAGACGGTGGTCTGCACAGTTGTATAAGAAGGACGGCCCAGCTCGGGAAACGCTTCTTGAATTTCCCTTATGGAGATCGCGCCGCGGTCCCACAGGGCCTGCATGATCTGCAGCTCGAGTTTGGTGAATTTGGGTGTCGCCATAGATTTCTACTATATCTGTTTGTAATCCTACTATGCCAATGTGCGGCCCGTCAAGACTTTTTTCAGAACTTTTTTCAGGACTTCTTTCAGAGGTGTCCCGCCTGCCGGAAGCGAAAGACTAGTTACACGCACTTCTTGCTTCACGGACGGCAGGACTTGCACAACCAAACCGCGGAAGCCTCGCTTTCTACCTCGGTGTTTCCCAGACATCCAACTTTGGTACCCAATTTGCATCGCTACCCAGACGAACAGGCACAAGAAGTGGAAGTGGAGGTAGGTCGTGAGTACAACAACCCTAAGCACCACGGAAATAGCGTTGATCGTCGCCCTCGTCGTGGTTCTGGTCGCAGGCATCGCAATGTTCCTGGTGCAGCGGCAGCGCCGGACAGCCCGCCTGCGCACTCAGTTCGGTAGCGCTGAATATTCTCGCGCCGTGCAGGCAGGCGGCAACCGCCGGAATGCCGAAGCCGGGCTCGAAGAGCGTTCCGAGCGAGTCGAGAAGCTTCACGTCCGGCCGCTCGCGGCGGGCGATCGTGCGCGCTTCGTGGAAACCTGGCGCCGGGTCCAGACTCGCTTCATCGACGGCCCGGCCGGTGCGGTCGCCGAAGCCGACCAACTGCTGAGTGACGTGATGTCTACGCGGGGCTATCCTGTAAGTGACTTTGAACAGCGGGCGGCGGATATCTCCGTCGATCATCCCTTGGTTCTCGAAAACTACCGCGCGGCTCACGAAATTGCGCAACGGCAGACCGCGGGAAAGGCCAGCACGGAAGACCTGCGCCAAGCCATGGTACACTACCGGACGCTTTTCGAAGAGCTGGTCGGCGAGCCCGAGTTGCCCCTGGCAAAAGTCGCATCCTGATAGAGTCCTATGTCGGAAGAGAAGCGCGAACTCTTGGAGAAATTGAAATTCGAACTGGCCTTTGTCTCGGACGGCGGATACGGTCGCTCGGTTCGCACTCCCCGGCAATCCACATCTCTTTTCCAGGACTCGTTGACCTGCCTGAATTTCGGCGATCCGTCCCGTACTCACCCGTGCGCTGAATGTGTTCTGATGCAATACGTCCCCGAGTCTCGTAAGAGCGAGACTGTCCCCTGTCACCATATTCCGCTCGATCCGGAGAGCAGAACCATCGCCACCCTGGATGCCGCCGATTCCGAAGAGGTCCTCAAAGGGTGGCTTCGCCGTGAAATCGATAGGCTTGAAGGAGAACTCGCTGTCTAGTTCGGTACCGGTTACGGGTTGATTATGCCTTGCTTCCTCCTGCTCGTTGTCCTGCTGTTTCCGCGCCTCGCGCTGGCGTTGATGTGGTTCTTCTCGACCTATCTGCAGCGCGCCTTCCACGGTGGTCTATTACTGCCCGTACTCGGCTTCATTTTCCTGCCGCTCACTACCATCGTCTATGCGTGGGAATTGAACAGCGGCATGCCCACGGCCGGAGTTAATCTGGTGTGGCTGCTGGTCGCCGTAGTCATCGATCTGGGCGGTCTGGGAGGCGGCGCGCACCGCCAGTCGCGGCGCTGACTCACACACAACACGCGCCGGGAACCCGCCCTCCCGCTATACTATGAGTTCCATAGATGGAATTCCATAGATGCGCTACCAGGATGCCGGGGTCAACATCGATGAGGCGGATCGCGCCGTCTCTTCCATACGCAAGCTGGCGCGCGGCACCTTCACGCGCGGCGTACTGACCGATATCGGGGCCTTCGGCGCATGCTACTCGCTCGCCGGCTGGAAGAATCCCGTGCTGATCAGCTCGGCCGACGGCGTGGGCACCAAGATCAAGGTCGCCTTCCTCACCGGCCGCCACGGAACTGTAGGCGAAGACTTGGTCAATCACTGCGTCAACGACATCGCCGTGCAAGGGGCCACGCCGCTTTTCTTCCTGGATTATTTCGCGACCGGCAAGCTGCAAGCCGGCGTGGCCGCGCAGGTGGTGGCGGGCCTGGCGCGCGGTTGCCGCCGCAACGGCTGCGCCCTGATCGGTGGCGAGACCGCCGAGATGCCCGGCCTCTACGCGCCTGGGGAATACGACCTGGCTGGCTTCATAGTAGGCGCGGCCGAGCGGCCCGCGCTACTCACGGGCAAACGCATCCGAGCAGGCGACCTGCTCCTCGGCCTGCCCTCCACCGGCCTGCACACCAATGGCTACTCTCTGGCTTCCAAGCTGCTCTTCGAAGTGGCCGGCTTCGCCCCATCCACCTTCTTGCCGGAACTGGGCGCAACGGTGGCCGATGCGCTGCTCCAGGTGCACCGCAGCTATCTGAAGCCAATTCGCGCGCTGGCCGACGCGGGCCTGCTGCGCGGCGCGGCCCACATTACCGGCGGCGGGCTCACGGATAACACGCCGCGGATGCTGCCCGAAGGGCTGGCCGCCCAAATCGACACCGGCGCGTGGACCATCCCGCCGATCTTCGAGCTGCTGCGGCGGCTGGGCAACCTGCCTGAAGACGATTACCGGCGCACGTTCAATCTGGGAATCGGAATACTCCTGGCGGTTCCCGCATCAAGAATACGCCGCGCCGGGGAACTGCTGCGCAAGTTGCGCGAGCCGTACGTGGTCGCCGGCCAGGTCGTGCCGCAAAAGCGCCGCGGGCCGAGGGTGGTCTACCGATGAAGCGCCTGGGCATTCTCCTTTCCGGGCGCGGTTCCAATTTCGAAGCCATCGCCGATAACGTGGCCGCCGGCAAGCTCCCCGCCGAAATCGCCATCGTGATTTCCAACCGTCCCGAAGCGCACGGGTTGGAAGCCGCCCGCCGGCGCGGCTTGCCCGCGGTGTGCATTCCGTCCAAAGGCTTGGACCGCAATATTTATGACGCCTTGCTTGCCGCCGAGCTGAAAAAGCATGCCGTCGACCTCGTCTGCCTCGCGGGATACATGCGTCTGCTCAGCGCCGGGTTTATCCGCGAATTCCCGGGCCGGGTCCTGAACATCCATCCGTCCCTGCTGCCTTCATTTCCGGGGTTGGATGCCCAGCACCAGGCGCTGGAGCATGGCGTCAAAGTGACCGGCTGTACGGTGCATTTCGTCGACGAATACCTGGATGCCGGTCCCATCCTGGCACAGGCCGCCGTACCCGTACTGGACGGCGATACCCTGGAGACACTATCGGCGCGCATCCTGAAAGAGGAGCACCGTATCTATACCGAAGCCATCCGAATAGTGCTGATCGGTACGCTACGGATGGAGGGACGCCGGGTCGTGGGCGGGAATTAAGGGGGGCGGTACCATGCCCGGCAGGCGCTTCCGGCGCCCCACGAAATCCGAGAATCTGACCGGCGGCAACACCCCCCGTTCCAATTGTTTTTGCACGACCCGCTGATAGCGGCGCAGGGCCTCGTCCCGTCGTGAGCGCGTCAGCCGGCAAGCCTCTAAGTCCAACAGTAGATGGACTTCCCAGCGCTGGAACGATGTGCGGCGCACCTCACCTTCCAGTAGTTCCCTCACCAACCGGATGAACCGATTGGCCATCAATTCCAGATCCTGCGGATCCTGCATATTCATACCATCGGCGGACCCGAAATGAAACTTTAGTAACCCTACACTCACATACATTTACAGAAGTGTACGGACCCCATTTCAGTCCCGGCACATCTATCATAGTGAGTGAAGAGGTGATGCGATGGCCCCACAAGTTGAACTGACCGGCGTTTTGCGCGAACAATTGGAGTACCTCATAGACCACAGTGCCCGCAATCCGCAGTGCGGCTGCTCCGAGTGCCAGCGATATTTGAAGGTGCGCGCCGCCCTCCTCGAAATCTTCGCCGAGACGCCGCGCGCCAAAGTTCAGGAGATTGCTCCCCAGTTGGCTAAAGCCGCCTAGTGGGGCAGGCGTCTACGCCTGCGGCGGGTCTCCAGACCCGCTCCTTTCCTCGTCTGCCCGCTTGCTCCGTGCTACCGTCGAGTCATGCAGAATTCCGATGGTATTTCCCGCAGAAGCCTGCTCACCGCCGGAGCCTCCGCCTTCTCCATCCTCCAGCCCCGCAGAGCGCGCGCCGCTAACGACCGGCTGAAGGCCGGTCTGGTCGGCTGCGGTGGACGCGGCACGCAGGCCGTCGTCGACCTGCTCACCGGCAACGAGCATGTCGATCTCGCCGCCATGGCGGACGTGTTCGAAGATCACCTCGAACAATCGCTCGCCCGCTTGCGCGACCCCAAGTTCATCGGCCGCTACGCGGGAATCGCCGTGGAGCGCGACGGCCAGCCTCGCGAGATGAAAGCCGAGGACCTGGTGGCTTCCATCCAGCCGCGCATCCGCGTCGAGCCCGATCATCACTTCACCGGCTTCGACGCTTATCAGAAGCTGCTCGCCTCCGATATCGACATCGTGATGCTATGCACCCCGCCCGGCTTCCGGCCCATGCATTTTGAAGCGGCAGTCAATGCCGGAAA
>DATKFU010000240.1:0-18002 GCA_035511215.1 Bryobacteraceae bacterium
GGGGGCGGGAACCAATAGGCGGCCCAGCGCGGGCCGCACTCCAAGCACCGCGAAGAAATTGCCCGTCACTACCTCGGCGGTGGCGCGCACCGCTTCCCCACGCGAAGTGAGCGTGGCCGGATAGCTGACCCGTGCGACCAGCCCGCTGAACGCCTCGTTGCGATCGCGCAGGGCCTGGTACATCGGGTAGGAGAACACGCTCAGGTTGTTGTCGCGGCGGGTGCTCCCGTAGTTAATGTCGTCGGATTCCAGCGAGTACAAGGAACCGGGATCCTTCACCGGAACCGCGCGCAACACCACTTGGTAGAGCAGCGAGAAGATCGCCGTGTTCGCGCCGATCCCCAGGGCCAGGGACAAGACAGCCAACACCGTGAACCCGGGCGAGCGCCGCAGAGTTCTCAGAGCAAATCGCAGATCGTTCCACATAGCATGGTCCGATTCAGGGCGGGCACGCCATTTGCCAAACCTACTGCTTGTATTCTCAATGCTGAATAGCGAGCCGCCCACCTGTTGCCTGTCCGCATTCAGAGTGAGGTGTCCGTTTTCGGGACTGGCGCACAGCATTGCGAATGGGCTTTACACCGGCGCTGCCGCCCCGGCGCCGAGCATGCCGGCATGCCCGTTCACCGGCGCTCCCGAGAAGGCGGCCATCACCTGCGCGTCCACATCGCTCTTGTGACCCGGACTCCCTGCCGCCAGGAGGAAACGCTGGTTGTGGTACTGGAGGTCCGTATAGTCCGCGATCAAACTCGTCTCGAACGCCTTCCTTAACTCCACGATTCCGTCCCGCAGCGAGTAACTCGCATGAAACCCCAGTGCTTCTTCGATCTTCCTGAAACTGACCCGATAGTTACGGCAATCGGAGTTATCCGCATGTTCGACGCGAGTCGCCGGGAATACGTCTTCAATGACTTCGGCCACCTCCGCCAGCGTGTGATTTAACCGCGAGTCGCCGACATTGAGCACCTGGCCGCCCACTAACCGGGCAGGCGACTCCAAGACCAGCACTACAGCTTCCACGACGTCTTTCACATGGAGGAACGGACGCCATTGCCGGCCATTGTAGACGGTGATGACGCCGTCCTGTGCCGCTTTGGCGGACAACAGATTCACCACCAGATCGAAGCGCGGCCGGTATGAGAGGCCGAAAACCGTGGCAAAGCGCAGAATTGTGGGATGGAACGTGTCCGTGCGGGATTCAAGCAGAGCCCGCTCGGAGTCGACCTTAGTCTGGCCGTAGAAGGATACGGGACACACCTGCGACTGCTCGTCCACCTCGACTTCGGCGGCGCCGTAGACGCTGCAACTGGAAGCGAAAATCAGGCGGCTCACCCCATGGCCCTTGGCAATCTCGATGAGCATCCGAGTGGCCGCGTAGTTGATCTCCAGGGCCGATGTGCGGTCCTGCTCGCACGCCGGGTCGCCTACGATGGCCGCCAGTTGCACGATACAATCCACGCCGCGGATGGCCTTCACCACATCCTGGATGTTGCGGCAATCGCCGGCCATCAGCTCGAAATTCGGGTGGCGCACGGAGTTGCGGAGCGGTTCACCGCCGTACATCAGGCTGTCCAATACCCGAACGGTATAGCCGCTGCCAAGCAGGCGCTCGACCAACAAGCATCCGATGTAGCCCGCGCCGCCGACCACCAGCACCCGCTTCGGTTGCGCGGCGCCCATGGTCACCGGCCTGCGCGAAAAGCGCTTCTCGAAGGAGGCCTTCAGCAGCCGCGCACAACATAACCCGCACCCTGCCAGCACCACAAACGGAAGCGCCATGCTGCGTCCCGTGCTGCGCAGCTGGAACAGCAGGAAGTCGGCGGCGAAGAATAGCATCACCGCCAGGGCGACACCCCGCAGAATCACCCAGACCTTGTGCCTGCCCACGTAGGCGCGCGAATGCGTATAGAAGCCATTGAGCATGAAGACCACCGGAAAGATGGGCGAGAGCAGCCAAAAGAAAGTCACATAATAATTACGGAATCCGGCGATAAGCTGGCGGGCCGCGCCGCCATGTCCGCGCGCGGTCTGGTAGGTGACGGAAACAGCCAGCGCCAGCAGCATGCTGGCATGTACTGTCAGGAAGTCCGCCAATACGCGTGGAAACACTTCTCTCCACTTCAGGTTCCGAGGCGGGCTCAACATGCGCGGGCTCCTTGCCGGCGGTCCGGCTGTGACAAGCCGCGAATCGCCCCCGCTACCCGCCGCACGGTTCGGGCGGGCAGCGATTCGTAGATGGGCAGACTCAGCACCGATTCGGCAACCGCCTCGGTCGTGGGCAAGTGTGTGGGAACGTCCGCGACGAATGGGCGGAACAGCGCCTGCTGGTGCAATGGCGGATAGAAGTACTTCTTGGTTTCAATGTTCTCCTTCAAAAGCGCGCTGGCCAGCCCGTCGCGAGTCATGCCGAAGGCTTCCGGGTCGATGCGCACGGAATAGTCCTTGTAACTCGATAGATGCCCTGGCGGAAGCTGCTGAAATCCGATCCCGGGCGTGCCCTCCAGCTCGGAGTTATAGAGTGCGGCGATCCGATTGTGTCTGGCTACCTTGGCCGCAACGAGGTCGAGACCGGCCAGCGCCATGGCTGCGTTGAACTCGGCCATGCGGGCGTTCAGCCCCAGCAGCATAGGATCGTAGGTCCCCAGGTCTCCGTAGTTTCTGCCGGCGCGCAGCCGGTGCGCGAGAGTGGCGTCGTTGGTACAAATCAACCCGCCTTCGCCCGCCACCAGCAGCTTGGTAGGCGACAACGAAAAGACTTCCGCGTCGCCGAACCGGCCGACGGGCTGTGTGTTGTAACAGGCGCCAAAAGCATGTGCGGCGTCGAACAGCAATTTGATGGAATGCCTTTGGGCGATCCACTCCAATTGCTCGACCGGCGCCGGATTGCCGTAGAGGTGTACGGCCAGAATCGCCGAAGTGCGCGGGGTGAGGGCTCTTTCCACGGCGTCCGGATCGATATTCCAGGTGTGGGGATCGCAGTCCGCGAAAACCGGAGTCAGTCCGTTCCACAGCGCGGCATGTCCCGTAGCGAAGAAGGTGAAGCTAGGCAGGATGACTTCGCCGCGCAAGCCGAGGGCTTTCATCGCCAGCATCAGGCCGCTCGTACAACTGGACACGGCGACGCACTGCCGCACGCCGAGCCGCTCGCACACCGCCGCCTCCAGCCGGGCCACTAGGCCGCCGTTGGTGACCAGCCCCTGATCGAAAACGTGCCGGTACTCGGAAAGAATCCGACGGAGGGGCGGCAGCGTGGGATGGATAAATCGGAAACGCTCTCTGAACAGAGGCGCGGTGCCGCCTTCCAGGGCGGAAGCGGAAGCCGGCGGATAGCTCGGGTCTGCCATAGGGACAATGCCGTGAGTTGGATTTAGCTGCTGGTTTAGCTGTGGTTTAGCTTTGATTTAGCGAGGAATTAGCGGGCCCGAATAATCCGGCAGGGCGTTCCGTACGCGACTACCCTATCGGGGAGATCGTCCAATACCGTGGAGCCTGCGCCAACGACCGTATCCTCGCCCACGGAAATCCCGGGCACGACGATGGCACCCATCGCGAGAACGCTAAATGCGCCCAGCCGCACATTTCCCCCGGTGGCGGCGTTCGGCTGGACACAACTGAACCGCTCGAGCATATTATCGTGATCGACCGAAGCATTGGTATTGACGTAGCAAAAGTCCCCAATGCGCGTGCCTGGGTTCACCGTGGCGCCCGCCATAATCGCGATACCTTTTCCCATTTCGACATCGCGGGCGATGCGCGCCGAGGGATGTACCGCGTTTACAAAAGTCAACGATGGCGCGATCGATGCAACGCGCTGCGCAACCTGGCAGCGAATCCGGTTGTCGCCGATGGCGACGATCGCGGCGCCGGCGCCATGCTTCGCCATCAAGGCCGGTAGACAGGCTTCGCATCCAAGCACTGCATAGGCCATAACCTGCGTGCCCGGACTCTCGTAAGTATCGATCAACCCCGCGATGCGCCAGAGCGACTGCCGCTCGATAATGTCAATGACCACCTTGGCGTGGCCGGAAGCGCCGATCACGAAAACGCCATCAGCGCTCATGCGCGCTCCCCAGGAATTCGGGCATAGTGGCGTGTCCAGCCTGGCTGATTCCGCGGCGGCGCAGGACAGCACGGACCGTACGCCGCAAAATCTTAAGATCCAGCCAAAGACTACAGTGATCCACATACCAGACGTCCAGCTCGAACTTCTCTTCCCATGAGAGAGCGTTGCGGCCATGCACCTGCGCCCACCCCGTGATGCCGGGCAGCACCTCATGGCGGCGCTGCTGGCGCGGGCTGTAGCGCCGCAGGTATTCGGTCGGCAGCGGCCGTGGGCCAACGAAGCTCATCTCGTCACGGAGCACATTCCACAACTGCGGCAACTCGTCGAGGCTGGATGCCCGAAGAACGGCCCCGACGCCGGTCAACCTCGCCCCATCTTCGAGCAGGCGTCCGGCGCTGTCCCGCTCCTCGGACATGGTGCGGAATTTCCATATCTTGAAAACCCGACCGTGCCAACCTGTACGATCCTGGGTCCAGAACACGGGTCTGCCGTCCAGCAACAGAATCGCAGCAGCCGCCGTTGCCATGGCGGGAGCCGCCAACGCCAACCCGGTTGCCGCTCCCATCAGGTCTATCGCCCGCTTGATGAATCGCCCATGCATTGGTTTAGTGCCCGGAGTTGAAGAACCCGCTGCTTTCTCCGCATTCTTTCAGGAGAGTCATCCCAACGCAGTCCCCCGGCGGGCGAGCATCGTTTCGAACACTCCCGCGAATCGCTTTTGGACCAGCTTTGCGTCAAAGCGACTCACGGCCCGGCGGCGGCCCTCCTTACCCATCTTGAGGGCCTTCTGGGGATGATCGATCAGATCGAGTACGGCGTCCGTCAGGGCCTTCGCATCCCTGGGCGGGACGACGATACCGGTTGCGCCATCCAACACCGCTTCGCGACAGCCGCGTATGTCCGTCGTCACCACTGGCAATTCGCACGCCATGGCTTCGAGTATCGATCGCGGCAGACCCTCCCGGTAAGAGGGAAGCACAAAGATGTCCATCATGCCCAGATAGCGGCGCACTTCAGTTGTAAAGCCGGTGCAGAAAAAATGCTTCTGCAATCCGCTCGCCTGTACTTGGCGGCGAAAGGCCGCGCCGAACTGGTCCCGATCGCTTGGAAGACAATCGCCGACCACCAGGAATGCGGTGTTCTCGCGTAAGTTCACGATCGCGCGAGCCATTTCCAAGAACTCCCTGTACCCCTTCTCTTTGACGATGCGGCCCACGATACCGATTACCCGTCGCCCGCGCAGGGCCGGGATTTGGCCGCGTTGTTCGCGGTCCGCGTCCGTACCAGGCGAAAAGAGATCCAGTTCGACGCCGTTAAGAATCGCCGTAACGCCGGGTTCATTCCGCGCGATGCCTGTTCGCAGAGCCGTACGCCGGTCTTCGTCGGAAACAAACATGAAATGATCCGTCAGCCGTCCAACGATCCACTCGACGGTGATGCACAAGGCCCGGGGAACCGGGTGCATGTTTTCGTGGAAATAGAAGCCATGCACCGTGTAAATCACGCATTTGCAGCGGGCCGCCCAGGCGGACACGCGGCCAATCGCGGCCGCCACGGGGCTGTGGGTGTTCACCGCATCGTAGTGGTTTTCACGTATCAGCCTGAATAGCTTCCAAAGCGGCCTGGTATGGTACAGAGGATTGAACGTCCTGCGAATGCGCACATCGTGCATCCGGAAGCCGAGGTCCGCCAAAGCCGTGAAGTCGCGTCCGCGGGAGCAGGCGATGTGAACTTCGTAGCCCGCCTCAGTGAGGCCGTTCAGCCACGGTTTGAGCAACACCCGGCACATCGTGTCGGTGGCCGCAACCACAAGAACCTTAGTCATTCTGCACTTTCCGGAGCTCACCAGCTTGCCTGCGCACCCACTGGGTCTCTCTGTACTTGCCGCGCGGCAGGGACGTGCGCGCGCCTGGCACGGCGAACGGTGGCTTCCGCGGCCACCAGGACGGCGAACAGAAATGGCAGCAACTGGACGCGTTGCCTGGATATCAGGCCCAGGTTGGGAAGGATGCTGAACATCAGCAAGAGTTCCACGGCGAGTGCGAAGCAAAACAGCAGGTAAGCCTGGCCGACTATCGCTCTCCAAATCAGACGCACGCGGAAGCCATAACGGAAAAGAAACCAGGCGATCAACAGGTTCTCGATCGCCGCCAGTCCGGAGTTCAGGTTGTGAACCTCCCAGGGGAATGGCTCCAGCAATACGCGCAAAATGCCGCGTGGCACCGCGGTCAGCATCCCGCCTTCGGCAGCCGCGCCGCCGGTCCCGATCGCCGAGCCGCCGACGTTGTTGTTGGCGGTTACGGAGCGGCCGACCGAGCCAATACTCTCACCCGAGAATTCGTTGATGTTGAGATAATTGCGGGCAGTTGCGGCCACCGTGGTCAGGCTGGCTGCCAGTACCGTGGCCCGCGTGAGCTTAGCCAGTATCGAAACCCGCATCGAACGGGCAATGCCCCAACAGTACGCGAAGGCCATCGCGACGGCGCAGGAAAGGGCGATGTGCGGACGCAGAATCGTGACGATGGCCGCACCGGTGAACAAGTAAATCAGGGGTCTGGAGGCGCGCTGCTTCAGGGCACACGAAAAGCCGTAAGCGCTGAGGCTCAGCCCCAGCGCAATCCAACTATCCTTCCCCAGGATGCTGGTCCACATCGCTACGGATGGCAGGAAAATGGCGATGCGGCAGTACTTGCGCATTTCCTCGCGCGTGCACCAGGGACGCAGGGCCCGGCAGAAGAACAGTGCTGCGATGAACCCGAGAACCGCGGAAAAGAAGACGGCCCCATAGACGTTGCCGCCGAGCGGCGCATAAAGAATCGCCGTCGCCAGCGACGTAGCTTCCGTCCCGACTCCCAGGGGGATGCTGTTCCAGTCTCCCGACCGGATCATGCTGGCGTATTTGATGGCGTCATGGTGATAGATGTATGCGTCCACCTCGTCTCTCTCGGCATAATACGGCATCAACCAAAGAACCACGAATAAGTATGTAGCCAGATGCCAAATCAAACCCAGGCGGACGAAACGCATTACGCCGGGGTCCCGTTTGGCTGTTCGCGCCAGAACCAACAAGAGCAACAGAAGCCCATATACAGCCAAAGCGATTCCTGCCATGATGCCGTCGGATGCCCAACCGAGCGATTGCATTACCGGATGGCTCTTTCCATTCGCACCTGAACCTCGCGCCGGCCGTTCAAGGCGTAGACGAAGCCAGCGGTACGGGACTCCATGCTTAGCGTAAAATCCAGTAGCGGTCGAATTTGCCGCCATCGGCGCTCGCGTCCGCCAGAGCGGTAAAGTTGTTCTGCGATACTGGCCAACCGTTCAGGCGCAATACCCTGGCGGAGTTCCTCCGGGGAAATCAGGGCGCCAAGCCGGTGCTGTCGAATGAGACTGGCGGGGTCGGTTAATCCAGGGCTGGATAGGATGTACAATCCCGCGGCAAGGTATTCCGTAAACTTGTTCGGAAATGCAAAATGGTTGGTAAGTGTGGTTTCCCGGAGCATTAGCCCGACATCGCAAGCCATCAGCGCGCCGGGAACCTCCGCTGGGGGCAACGTCATAGCGATGGCATCGTGCACGCCGCCTTCCTCGGCCGCCTGAACCGCCGAGGCTACGCTGGGAGTAATCATGACGAGGAGCGCTTTGGTGTTCAGGTACGGGCGAATCAGCCGGAAGAAATGAACGGCGTCCCGGACACACTGCCACGCCGAGAAGCCGCCGCAATAAACCATGACGGTGGTATTGCCCCGGATGCCGAACAGGTCGCGCGATGCCTGCCGGCCGGCCGCGCTATACGCCTTCGCAGTTCCGGCACTTAGAACGCAAGGAACCAGCCAGGCCGCTGCCGCACCATTCGATAGCACGTGATCCCGCTGTGCCATTGACGTAACCAGAGCGCCTTTCGAATGCTCGAGTGCAATGCGATCGAGCCATGCCGCAACCGGGTAGAGGTACCGTTGCAGGCGCTGCCTGGCGGCCGGATGTCCGATTTCAGTCCACTCCTTCAACGTGCCGTGGTTATCGATCACAACGCGGGAGCGGGGCAAGACCGTAGTCAGCGGATACAGTTGCAGACCCGACACGATGACGTACCCATCTGGGTTTCGCCGCAACCACTTCCTGATGCGGCCTAGAGCTTTGAGAAGCGCGGCTGCCATTCCGATAGCGCCACGATAAGACACGCTCGAAAACTCGTCAGCCCAAGCATGCAAAGCCGAGTTGAAGCCGCGGCGGCGGTTGTTGTGTACGTACAGTACGTCGGTGACAATCGAGTGCGCGTGCATCCCCAAGGCACGTTCGGAGATGAGGCGCCACTCGCCGGTTGGCTGGCTGATGTTCCGGGTTGTAGCTAGAAGCATTCTCAACTTACACGTCTTCCGTGGGGGAACCATTTTCACGCAGGCAGGCTCCGTAAGTACTCGCCAGCACACGGCCCAGCGGCGCGCGGCCGCCGCGAAGCCTGTCGTGCGCAAAGACCAAGGATCTCTTAAACGGCGCAAGCAGCGGGTCGAAGATGGAACGGGACGGGTACGCGGGGTAGATGCTATTGTCCGTATTCAGGACCCTGAGAGGATGGACCACCATCTCGGGGTAGACCGGACGGAAGGAGGCTTCGAGCGCGTCCATAACCCGCCCATATGAAGCCGGGCCCAGTTCCCAGTTGCCGCGCAAGTCCACGTCAAACGTCAACACCAACAGTCCGCCCCGGCGGAGAATTCGTGCAATTTCGAAAATCACCCGCTCAAATTCTGGCACGTGCTCCAGAACGCTGACACAGTAAACGCAGTCGACCGACTCCGTTTCCAAGGCGATGGAGCGGGCGTCGGATAACAAAGGTGTCACCGAGCCGTCGCCGGCGGATACCCTGCTGACAGCCCGGTTCATAGACGACGCCACCCTGGGATCGGCATCCACTGCAATCACGCTCCAGCCTAGCCGGGCGACCGCGAATGGGAAAAACGTTGCGCCAGATCCCAGATCCACAGCCTGGAGCAAGGACCGTCTGGAGAGGCTTCTACCGTGGGACTGAAGATGATGGTAGACGAAAGGATACTCCCATACTCTAATCCAGTTGTGCAGTGGATCTCGCGGCCAAGGATAGTCCCGGCAATGTGGCTGAGCGGCAAGGAACTCAGTCTGGAGCGACTCAAGGCTGGCAAACAGGGATCGCCATACAGGCGTCGAAAGGTCGTCGAGAGAAGCGAGTCCCGAGCGTTCAAAGGGATGGCGAGTCAAGCGTTGCTGCTCCTATTTGGGCGGCTGTTGAGATTTTCCGGGACGCTGGAGGACAACTGCGGCGAACCAGAAGGTCCATTATGCGCGCGCGAGATCTGCGGCTCGATCAGCACAAGCCCGGGCCTATTTCGAGCCATGCGCTCAACGCTCGCGTGGAGCCGGGAATCTCAGTCGCCCTCGGCCGATTTGTAATAGCGGTAATACTTCCCGTAGTACCCGTAATAACGATAGCTGTCGCTCATATTACTAGTCACTGAGTTCAGCACCAGTCCGAGCACATTGGCGCGCACGCGTTGCAGCGTACTGAGCGCTGACCCCACGGTCTTGCGGCTGGTTTCACCGGCCTTGGCCACCACCACCACACCATCCACCGCGGCGGCCATTTGTAATGGCTCGGGGAATCCCAGAATGGGCGGCGAGTCCACCACGATCAGGTCGTACTCATTGGCCGCTTCTTCCAGGATTTCCGGCAACCGCCGCCCGATCAGGTCGGCGGCCCGCCGGCTGGAAAAGCCAGTGGGCAGGATATCGAGGTCGTCGAGATCCGCCAGCTTCACCAGCTTCTCGCGCCACTGCATGCCATTCTGCAGAACGGCCGCCAGCCCCGTTTCCGGATTGATTCCCAGCTTGGTGTGCACTCCGGGGCGGCGCAGGTCGCAGTCGATCAACAGGGTCTTGTGCTTCTGTTGGGCGTGCGCGATAGCCAGATGCACTGCGGTGGTCGTTTTGCCCTCGGACGGCGTGGCACTGGTGATCATAAGCGACCTCAAGCGGCGGTCGAACGATCCCAACAGAATCGAGTTACGCAGTGTGCGCACGGCTTCTTCAAAACCGGTGACGGTGCGGTCGAGCGGCGCCAGGGCGGCATCATCCTCACACGCCAACGCCGTCGAGCCGGCCCCGCCCGCTATTGCGGAAACCAGACCGCGGCGCCAGGTCTTCACCATCGGTAGGCTGCCCAGCACTTCGGTCTGGAAGAGCGTATGAACCTGCTCCGGATCGCGCAGCGAATTGTCCAGCAGGTCGCTTAGGATCGCAAATCCCACCGCCAGCAGCGTGGAAAACAGGAAAGCCAACAACACGTTCAGCTTCATGTTCGGAAATACCGGCCGGATGGCGGCGCGGGCTGGATCGGCGATCCGGATGGAACTGTTCTGGAACCCCGCGTTGATGCCGGCCTCCTTGATCTTGCGCACCAGCTCTTCATAAAGCGACTTGTCGGCGTCGGCTTCCCGTTTTAGGTTCTGGTAGTCGAACGTATGTGCGTTCATCCGGTCGAACTCGGCCTTGGTCTCGGCTACCGCCTTCTGCAGCATGATCTCGCGGTTCACCGATTCGCGGTACTCCACTTCCACACGTTGCGCGGCGTTCTTGCTGCTTTCCTGTAACTGGCGCTCGATCTCCGCCACTTGCACCGCCGCCTTGCGGTACTCCGGATGGTTTGGGCCATAGTGCGTCTTAGTATCGGCGAATTTCTGGCGGGCTTCGTCCAGCTTGGCGGAGAGCGTCTTCAGGTTCTCGCCCTGCGTGGAAACCTGGGCGGCTTCGAGCGATCCGCTTTGCACCGATTTCCAAGCGGATTCCTTGCGCACGCGGTCTGTTTGCGCGTTGGTGTATTCGGTGTTGAGCTGCAGCAGGCGCGAGGAAAGGATGCTATTTTTCTCCTCGGGATTGATCACGCTAAGCTCACGCTCGAACTTCGCCACGGCCGCCGATGAGCTCTCCATTTTGGCTTTCAACTCCTCGAGCTGCTTTTCCATGAAGTCCGCCAAAGACGCGGACGACTGAAAACGAATGTTATACGTATGCTCCACGTACGAGCGCGCCACGGCATTCGCCACGTCGGCCGCCAGACGCGGCTGCGGCGAACGGTAGCTAATCAGCAAAAGGTAGGTGTTAGGCGGGCGCGTCACCTTCAGCCTCTTGAGCAGGATAGGAGCGTCCTCCTCGGCCTCCGACGGTTTCTCGGGCGTGACGTCGGAAGCTTCCTTTTCAAGATCCAGCAGACGATACCGTTGCGCCACGGGCCGCAACACCGAATCCGACTGGATGAGCTTCACCTGAGTCGCCAGAAACTGGTCGGCATCGTTCAGGGGCGCGCGGGCCGCGTCTTGGCCGATGATGGCCGATGGTATCTGCCGGTCGACATCCACCGTGACGGTGGATTCGTAAATCGGCGTGAGGCGCGCGGAAACGATCAGAGTCGCGGTGACGCACGCCAGGACGAACGCGATGATCTTCCAGCGGTGCCGGCGTAGGATCCAAAGGTAGTGCGCCAGGGGGACGGCGGACTGCTCCGGAGGCTCCACGTCGTAGCCGCTCCAGCTTGGCTGCAAGGCTTGATTGGGAGCGGAGAGCGCTCTGGGTTCGGTCATATCGTCAGCTTTCGATCCGGCGGGCACCGCGGATCGGCTCACCGAATTCCGGCATAGATGAGCGCCGTGCCGGCGCCCGCACCGAAGGCCAGCACCTTTTCGAGGGCGCCCAGGGTCATGCGGCGGCTCTTATTGTCCGGCACGTAGAGGATATCGTTGGCCAGCAGGGGCGCATCCGGGGCCTTGCGCTCCATGATCTTGCTCAGCGGAATTTGTATTTCATTCTTGCTTCCGTTGGCTTCCCGGCGGTAGATATAGGCGTCCTTGGAGGCGTAGGGCATCAGCCCTTCGGATAACGCCAGCATCTTCAAAACGGTCGATTCCACCCCGTCCTGCACGGGGAAAGCGCCCGGCTTTTTGACGTTGCCGATTACGTAAACCCGGCCCACTTCCGGCACCCGGATCTCCTCGCCGCCAATCAATGTTATGTTCAGCGTGGGATCTGCCGCATCGATCAGGCCCTTGACCAAAATGCGCTGCACCAGCGCGGTAACGGAGCCATCCGGGCCCGATTGCGCGCGGCTGACCAGGATTTCGGGCCCCGCCTCGGGGGCCAGACCACCGGCCCTGGTGATGGCTTCCAGTAATGTCACCGGACCAGACGCCTGGAACGTAAGCGGCTGCTTTACGGCGCCCGCCACGGAGATGGGACGGCTGTTGTATTCGGCGATGGTCACCGTGACCGCAGGATCCACGATCAGTTGTTCCGCCACCAGCGCCGACGCAATCGCAATTTCCAACTCTCCCGGCATCAGTCCCTCGGCCTTGATGTGTTGCTTGAGCATGGGGAGCCGAATCATCCCATCCGCGCCCACCCGCACCGTGCGCGTCAACTCCGGCACGTCGTATACCGAGACCGCCACCAGGTCGTTGGCGCCGATGCGCTGGGCCGGCAGATTGGCGTTGGCCGTCTCCGCCGCCGGCCGCACCTGCGCCAAAGATACCGGTAGTATTGCCAGCAAGAGCATGCAGGACTGGCTGGGGTACCCCTTGGGCCGCCTGTCCCTACGACCGTTATTTAATCCCTTCATGAACTACTCCTTGAAGCAGGTTATTCAGTTGGAATTGCACGACCGCGATCTGCTGTTCGAGCGAAGTGAACCGGCGCGCCAGGCGGGTGTCAACGGCATGCGAACTCAGACATTCCAGAACCTCGGATCGCGTAAAGTCGGAGAGGTTACGCGCGCCCGCCTTGTCGCTGGCTTCCTTAAGCGACCGGTACTCCTCCTGGCTGAGCCGGAATACGACAATCCGGTTTCGAGGCTTGCTGGTCATGGCAAAATGGGCTTCCGGCTGGCGGCTTCCGGCTTCTACCCGCATCGGATCAAGGGCGAAGCCCTCCGCCGGTAAGATACACGTGCGCCAGCGTGGCGTGCTCCGCGCCATCTACCGCGCGGATCATGTCGCGGTCGATTTCCACGGCCACCGCCCGGCGCAACAGCTCTATGGAGACAACTACGCGGAGTGCGTCTTTTTCGCGGATCAGAACGCCCTCCAGGCCGGCCAGAGATCCCCACTCAATGCGCGCCATTTGTCCCACCCGCACATACGGCCATGGCCGCGCAGGCAGTCCCGACGCTTGGATCGTGCGGATGCACGCGATCTCGTCGTCCGCCACCGGTGTGGGAACGTCTGAGAAGCTGACCACGGAAGTTACCCCCGGAGTGTTCAACACCGGCAGCCGGCTGGCATAGGCGAAGCGGCAGAAAACATAACCGGGGAACAGCGGTAAATCGACGGACTGGACACGATCCGTCCACTGGCGCTGTGTCCGGTACAGCGGCACGAACGACTCCAGGCCCTTGCCCCGTAAGTTCTCGGCCACGACCTTCTCATGCCGGGACCTGGCGGTTAGAGCGAACCATGCGTGTGACTTAGTCATGATACAGAGCTATCGCTATCTCAGTCCCATTGGGGACCAATCGAAAAATGTAAGTTGAAATCGTTTTAGCATACAGATGGTGAACATCGCGGCTACTTTGTCTCTCTTTTTTTGGGCGGTCTCTGTCGGCTGCCCGGTGCGCACTCGCGGGCGCCGGGCCGGGGCGCGTCCGCCGCCTGAGCAAGGCGAGGGCGCACGCCTCCCCGGCGGAGGATTCTGCGTCGCCCCCTCGCCGCGCCGCCCGCTCGAACAGCGGCGCCCCTGGCCGATGCCGGCATGCGAGGTAAAGCTCGCCCGCTACCGGCTGGTGCTGGGCTGGCTGGATCCCTGTCCCGGCAGATCGTGCTCCGCCGCCAGCCCTCCAAGCGTGCCCGCCGCGGCGACTCCGCCCACGATGGCCACTATGGCGCCGGTGGATAGGCCTCCCGCCCCGGCTCCGGCCGCCCCGGCTCCAGCCGCCCCGGCTCCAGCCGCCCCGGCGCCTGCCGCACCCGCCGCGGCCGCCCTTTTTGTCAGTCGCTTGACGCTCGTCAAATCGATGATCTGCGAAGCCCCCGCCACCGTGGGCGCAGCGGAATCCACCGTCCCGGTGATCTCTACGAGATTGCCGACCTCGGCTTCCAGGCCGGCGCCTTGAAGTTGCATGGTGACATTCGTGGTCCGGTCGACCAGGATGAACTTGCCTTCCTTGAGCGCCAGGATGCCCGAAACCTTGGTGAGCTCGGCAGCGCCGCCCTCTTGCGGTTCGAACACCATTTCCCGGCCGCGATCGAGTCTGGCGATAAGAACCCCGTCGCCATTGCTCACGCGCACCGCCCCGTCCCGCGCGGCTACCACCACGCGCTTCTGCCCGCTGAACTGCACTCGCGCCGTGGCGCCCGGCTTATCCGGCTCAATCTGCAAACTGGCGGCCTCGATGCGGTACTTCGTGGACTCCAACTGCCCGATGCCTTTCTCCAAGACCAGGCGCGATTCATACACGCGCGCGCGTGTGTCCGCCGCCAGCCTTAGTTTCACTCCGTTGTTGAGTTGCAGTTGCGACGACGAAACGTTCGTCTCGATCACATTGCCATCGAAAAGCGTGGCGGTTCCACGCACACTCGCGCGGTCCAATTGGAAGCTGCCGTTAGCCACCACCAGGCCGATAGCAGGGCTGGCGGCAAAACTCGTTGACAGGGCACAGAGGGGCAACAGGCCGAGCGAAGCCCGGCGGGCGAAGTAGGACATCCGAACAATCTCCTTTCCGATCAGGTGCCGCCAACGGCCAAATAATCTCCGAACAATTTACCGCGCCCCGCCGCCTGTAGTAGCATCGGGGTTGGTCGATATTCATAGCCACATACTGTCCGGCCTCGACGATGGCGCCAAAACCCTTGAAGATTCCGTCGCGATGCTGCGTCTTGCGGCCGATTCCGGCACGACCGACATCGTCGCCACGCCGCATGCCAACACGGAGTTCACCTTCGACCCCGGCCTGATCGAGCAAAAAATCGCGGAACTGCAAGAGGCCGCCGGCCCCCTCCCCCGCATCCACCGCGGCTGCGATTTTCATCTCACCCTGGAGAACATACAGGACGCGCTGGCAAATCCCCCCCGGTACGCCATCAATCATCTCTGCTATCTGCTGGTCGAATTCTCGGACCTGCTCATCCCCCGCACCACACAGGAAATTTTCAACCGCCTGCAGGGGGCCGGTCTCACCCCTATCATCACGCACCCGGAGCGCAACGCCCTGCTGCACACCCGCCTCGATCAGTTGCAATCCTGGGTGGAAAACGGCGCGCTGGTGCAAGTTACCGCGGGATCGTTGCTGGGCGGCTTCGGACGCACTGCCAAGTCCATCGCCACGCTGTTGATGAACCGTAATCTGGTGCACTTCGTCGCCAGCGACGCTCACGACACACGGCATCGCACGCCCGTCCTCCGCGACGCCTATGAATACGTCGCGGAGACCTGGAGCCCCGGCCTTGCCGAACTACTCTTCACCTCCGCGCCCCAGGCCGTCATCGCCGGCGCGGAGATCATGCTGCTCGATCCGGCCTCCGCACCCCGAAAGAGGAAGTGGTACCGGTTGGGATTTTGAAGGAACCCGCGCAAAACGGGCGCGCGGCCGCGCCGTCTAACCAGCCGCTTCCCTGCTACTCAGCAAGGCGCGCACGGCGTCAACCGCAAGCATGGCAGCGTGCTTCGATTCGGGGCTGAGGCCGCCCACCGCATCCTCGACATCGCCCGGGCCCAGGCTGGCGATCTCCACCGCGGTCTTGCCGGCCAATAACTCCGTCAACGCGGAGCCTGCCGCAATGGAGGCCGTGCAGCCGCGGGTCTTGTAACGGGCCTGGGCCACGCGGCCGGCCTGGAACTCGGCCGAGAGGCGCAGAATGTCGCCGCAGACCGGATTGGATACCTCCACCGTCACCGCCGGCGGGGGCAGTTCGCCCACGTTGCGCGGATTTTGAAAATGATCGAGCAGGCGCGCCGAGTACATTTATGCTTCCAGGCCAGGCCGTCCGTCCCACTGGAACTGTGCTGCAATAATCCTCATGCGGCAGTATTTCCCGATCCTCAAGGAACGCGTGCGCGCGCGCGAGTTCAACTCCCTGTTTCTGTTTGTCACGTCGCGCTGCAATTCGCTTTGCCGCACCTGCTTCTATTTTGACAAGCTTAACAGCCTCGACGATCTCACCACGCCGCAAATCGAGCGCATCTCGGCCACTTCCCCGCCCTTCCGCAAACTTTGGCTGTCCGGCGGCGAGCCGTTCCTGCGCGAAGATCTTGCCGAAATCGTAGCCCTGTTCGTCCGGCGCAACGGGGTGCGCAACATCAATCTGCCGACCAACGGGCTGCTGCCGGAGAAGATCTTCCGCATCGTGGACCGCATGCTGCAGCTTTGTCCGGAGGCGGCCATCGACCTGAACTTTTCGCTGGATGGCCTCGCCGACACTCACGATTCAATCCGCGGTGTGCCCAACAATTTCGTGCGCACGCTGGCCACCATGGAACAGGCCGAGCGGCGTTATGCCGGCGTGCGCAGGCTGCGGCGTAACGTGCTGACGGTCATCACGCGCGAGAACTACAACGAGATTGTGGCGCTGGGCTTGCACCTGCTGGAGAATACGCACATCGACGGACAGTATTTCGAAGTCGTGCGCGGCGCCGCGCCCGACCCCAGCCTGAAGCAACTCAGCAAAGACGGCGTAGCTGCGCTGCACCGCCGCCTGATGCCGTTCCACCGGCGCTATGCCGGCAAGCTCTTCGCGCATCTGCCGCCCGGCGTGCGGCACTTTGCCAGGATGTATTATCTGGGCAACCTGCGGTTCCACTTCGACCTGCACGAGCAGTGCCTGGAATCGCCGCGGAAGTGGCCGATGCCCTGCACGGCCGGCGAAACATCCATCGTGATCGATCACAACGGCCGGTTTCGCGCCTGCGAGATGCGCGGCATTGTGGGCGACTTGGCGGACTTCGATTTCGACGTGCGGCGCGCGCTGCAATCGCAGGCTATGCGCGCGGAAGTGCGCGCCATCCCGGACGCGAACTGTTGGTGTACGCATAGCTGCTTCATCCAGGAGAGCTCCAAGTTTCAGCCCAGCGTGCAGCTCTTCCATATTCCGTGGGCCTGGTTCCGCCAACGTATCGACCATCTGCCGGAGCTGCCGGCCGCGGAGCTGGAGCGGTTCAAGGCGCTGGAGCTGGCCTGAGTTGGCTCCCGATCCGACTATCGTGGCGGCGGCCATCATGCAGCGCGGCGGCCGCATATTGATTTGCCGCAGGAGCGCGTTGCAGGCCCATGCGCTGAAGTGGGAGTTTCCGGGCGGCAAGGTCGAAGCAGGCGAGACCCCGCCCCAGGCACTGCGCCGCGAGCTACAGGAAGAACTGGCGGTCGACGCGCTGGTCGGCGATGAACTCGAGCGCTATGAGTTCCGCTACCCCGGCAAGAGCGCGATTTTGCTGATCTTTTACGCGGTGGCCGATTTCTCCGGCGAGCCGCGCAATTGCGTGTTCGACGAGATTCGGTGGGTGGCCCCCGGCGAGCTGCCGCAGTTCGATTTCCTGGAGGGAGACGTGGAGTTCGTCAAACGCCTGGCCAAAATCAACTAGCGTGCGATTAGCCGTGGGGAAGACCATCGTTTTTCGTGGTCTGCCGGCTTTCATCAGATTTGGTGGCCCGCAGGACCATGACGACAGGCTCGTAGGGGCACCCTTTGGGTCCGGCGGCCTCGTAGGCCGCCCGTGCGCGGATGCTCTCTAGTCCGCCTATTGTGGCAGCCGTACAGTCACGTTCCGGTCGCGGTTTAACTGCTCGGTCAACTGCCGGTCCACCAGCGACAGGGACACCTGGTTGTGGACGTTGCCCGAAGTGAAATAGTGCAGCGTGTCCCCCTCGGCGTAATACGCCACGGCCGAGTAGATGGTGTGGTCCTTGAACGCGATCAGGTAGTATCCCCCC
>DATKFU010000241.1:0-4737 GCA_035511215.1 Bryobacteraceae bacterium
GGGGTACAACCGTCAACTAACCTGTAGAAACTGCTGGACCGCCGTGGTACTCTCGGACGTGGTCCCTTCGAGCCAAGCAGTGCAAGAACGCAGCACGGTGCAACGCGAATCGAGAAAATCGGTAGCCGTTACGAGCGGAAAAGGGGGTCGGCGCGACGGGCGCAGATCAATCCGCACCGGTCACAGCTAAACATCTTATGATTAATCGGTTGGGCTTTGTTCGTTCGAATTTCCCGCCATCGGAAACCGGGCGCTTGCCGTACCAAGTGTTACGCGATGCAACACAAAATCGAAAATAACGTTGCAGCCGTCAACCCATACGGGCGCCCGGGCTTCTGGCCAAGGGACGGTAGAATGGTAGAATCTCGGAGGTCTTACAGAAACACCGGACACGAAATCCCTCAACATCAAAGACCCGGAAGCTCATCGGCTCGCGGCGGCCCTCGCTCAGGAGACAGGCGAAACCATGACCCGTGTCGTAACCGAAGCTCTCCGGGAGCGCTTTCAGCGCCTGCCAGGTCGCCCCGGCGAGGCTGGCACGGAGGAACTCAGAACCATTGCCAGGCGTGCCGCTGCCCATCTCAAACGCCCATACCTGGACCGTCCGCCCTGGCAGCTATCTTCTTTGGAGAGCCCGAACTGGAACTGCATATCCGGATGATTCATGACGCAGAACGTTGCCGCATCAGCGCTGCCAATTTTGTGGAACTCTCACTGGTGGAGCACGCGCACCTGGCGCGGCAAGCCTTCCTCGATTTCGGCAAAGGCCGCCATCCGGCAAAGTTGAACTTCGGCGATTGTTTCGCCCATGCGCTCGCCAAAGCGACTGGCGAGCCTCTACTCTTTTAGGGAGAAGATTTCAGTAAGATGTCAAAGCGGCAGTGACCACCCACGGACAGTCCGCTGCAAGCTCACTTACTAACTGCATGCCAGACACTCCGGCCATCGCCGTCCACGACCTGCGCAAACTTTACGGCGACAAAGCCGCGGTGGATTCGCTCGACCTGGTAGTGCCGCGCGGCTGCTTCTTCGGATTTCTGGGCCCCAACGGCGCGGGCAAATCCACCACCATCCGCATGCTGACAGGCCTGGTCCCGCCCACCTCCGGCTCCATCGAGCTGCTGGGCATGCGCCTGCCGGATCGCGAACTGGAGATCAAGCAGCGCATCGGACTGGTGCCCGACGAATCGCTGCTTTTCGACCGCTTGACGGGCGCCGAGTTCCTGGAGTTCGTGGGCCGGATGTACGGCCTGCCCCGCCCCGTGGCCGTCGAGCGCGCGCAGTCTCTGCTGGATCTGTTCGAGCTGCGCGAAAGACGCAAACTCATCGCCGAGTATTCCAAGGGCATGCGCAAGCGCCTGGCTATGGCCGCGTCTCTTATCCATCACCCGGACCTGTTCCTGATGGACGAGCCGTTCGAGGGCGTGGATGCCGTAGGCGCCCGCCTGATGAAGGACATCCTGCTCGACCAGGTCCGCCGCGGCGCCACCATCTTCCTCACGTCGCACGTGCTGGAAGTCGTCGAGCGCCTGTGCGACCGCGTCGCCATCATCGATAAAGGCAAGATCGTGCGCGAAGGTTCCATGGACGAGTTGCGCGGCGGAACAGAATCGCTCGAAGATGTTTTCGTCCGCGTGGTGGGAGCCGGGCACGAGTTTCACGAGCTGGAGTGGCTCAAATGATCCGGGCCATCCTGCGCGCGCAATGGCTCAGCATGCGCCTCTTCCGCATGGCGTCCAGCCGGGGAGCCGTCTTTCAGTTGTCGATCTCGGTGCTTTGGTACGGCTTCTGGACCGCGCTCGCGGTGGTCGCCGAGGCACTCGCGGCGGCTCCCGGACTGCGCACGCAGATCGAAAGGTGGCTGCCCCTCGGCCTGTTGGCAGTTTTCGCTTATTGGCAGTTGGCGCCGCTGGCCTCCGCGACTCTGGGCGCGTCGCTCGATCTGCGCAAGCTGCTGGCTTATCCCGTGCCGCGGCGCTCTTTATTTCTGGTTGAGATCCTGCTGCGCATCACCACCTGCGCGGAATTGTTGCTGCTGCTGGCGGGCGCCGGCATCGGTTTGCTGCGCAATCCCGCATTCGGCGGGTGGAGTCTGCTGGCGCGCGTGCCCCTCGCCATGGCGCTTTTCGCCGCGTTCAACTTAATGCTGGCGGCCGGACTGCGCAACCTGATCGAGCGCCTGCTCACGCGCAAAGGCATCCGCGAAGCGCTGGCCCTCCTGATGATGCTTATCGGTGTGCTGCCCCGATTGCTGTTGGTCACCGGCGTCCGCTCGCAAAGGTTCGAGCGTATCTTCCCCACGGCTTCGAACCCGATCTGGCCTTGGGGCGCAGCCGCGCGCTGCATGCTTGCGCCGTCCGCCGGGACGTTCCCCGAGGCCGTTGCCGTGCTTCTGTCGTGGACGTTGGCGGCTTATCTGTTTGGCCGCTGGCAGTTCAACCGCAGCTTGCGATACGATTTTCAGGAAGCCCTGGCTACCGTGGCATCCGCCAAGGGTCGTCCCTTTGCCGAAGGGGTGTACCGCCTGCCGGCGCTGCTGCTGCCCGATCCGCTGTGCGCCATCGTGGAAAAGGAGCTCCGCTCGCTGGTGCGCACGCCGCGCTTCCGGCTGGTGTTCGTGATGGGTTTCTCCTTCGGCCTGGTCGTCTGGCTGCCGATGATGCTGCGCGGGCGCGTGGCGCACTCGGCGGTTTCCGGCAATTTTCTGACGGTGGTCAGCCTGTACGCGTTGTTCCTGCTCGCCCAGGTCACCTACGGCAACGCGTTCGGCTTCGATCGATCCGCCGCGCAGCTCTATTTCTCGGCGCCCGTGGCCATCTCGCGCGCGCTGGGCGGCAAAAACATCGCCGCTGCGATCTTCATCTTCCTGGAGATCGCAGCGGTGGCGGCCGCCTGTTCCTTGCTGCGGCTGGGCGTCTCTGCCGGCCAGATCGCCGAGGCATTTCTAGTTACCGGCATTGCCGCCTTATACCTGCTGGGCATCGGCAATCTGAGCTCGGTGAATTACCCGCATCCCATGAGCGCGCAAAGGGTCTCGGGCGGCGGTGGCGGCGGCCGCGCGCAAGGCGCGCTGTTTCTGCTTTATCCGATTGCGCTGCTGCCGGTCTTTCTGGCCTACCTGGCGCGTTACGCTTTCGACAACCAGACGGTCTTCTATGGAGTCCTGGCATTCGCCGCGGCGCTGGGCGTGGCGGTTTACTGGATGGCCATGGAATCGGCGGTATCGGCGGCGCACAACCGCCGTGAGACAATACTGGCGGAGCTATCGCGCGGCGAGGGTCCGATGGTGGCTGAATGAGCATTCATTTGCAACGTGAGTTAACAACGCTGGAAGGCAAAGCTGCAAACGAGATTAAGGCCCTGAAACCGAGCTGGCGGAGCAACCGCGCCGACAGGATGACGATTCAGCTCTGGTATGATGTTGCCGAGGGCACAGGAGCGCTGCTAAGGCAGCCGTCACGTACCGACCGTGAGAGCGTGGAGTGTGGACCATGACGAACACTCAGCTTTAGCTGGCCATCGGCCTGCCAATGCTGGCCGTTGTTACCAGCTTGGTCATCAGCTTGGTGCAGATCAGTGGAATCCGCGAAGACATCCGCGAGTTGCGCTCGGACATGAAGCTGCTGACTGGGAAGGTATATGGGTTGATGGCCCAAAAATGAGGTTTGCCAAGCCAGCCCGTCACTCGCACCGCAGGGCGACCACCGGATCGACCGCCATGGCCCGCCGTGCGGGGATATAACACGCCGCGAGCGCAATGCCTCCCAGCAGCAGTGCTACGGCCGCAAGCGTCGCCGGATCGGCTGGGCGGACGCCGTACAGCAAGCCGGCCATCAATCGGGTGAGCGCCACGGCCGCCACCAGCCCCCCAGCAAGACCGATCGCGGCCAGCCGCATACCTTGCCGCAAAACGAGTGAGACGATCTCCCGGCGGGACGATCCTAAAGCGACACGAATGCCGAGTTCGCGGGTACGCCGCGTGACCGCATAAGACATGACGCCGTAGATTCCGACCGCGGCCAGCAGCAGGGCGGTCGTCGCGAAGATGATCAGCACCAGCATGGTAAAGCGGCGCTCGGCGAGCGATCCCGAAACGATCTGCTCCATCGTTCGGACCGCGTAGATGGGTTGATCCTGGGTGGGACCGGAGACCTGTGCGCGCACGGCGGAGACCAGGCTCAGCGGCTCGGGCCCGGTGCGCACCAGCAGCGTTAATCCCACCGCACCTACGGACATGAACTTGTCGGGCACTTGCTGCAAAGGGAAGTAAATCTGGTCGCGTATCTTGGCGGTATCGTCGGAATCCAGACCCCATTGCTTCACGTGCCCGACCACGCCGGCGATCCGGACCGGGCCCATCACCATAAGGCTGATCTGCCGGCCGATGGGGTCCTGGCCCGGAAAAACGTGCTTTGCCAGCACGTCGTCGATCGCCACCACCGGGGGAGAAGCCAGGTTGTCCCGTTCCGTGAAAAACCGGCCGCGCCGCAAAGGGATTTGCATAACGCTGGGGTAATCGGGAGTGACGACATAGAACACCGCCGCCGTCGTCCGGTCCTGAGGAGGCTGGGGTCCGGCGCCCGGCCAGAAGGCGATTTCGCTGTCACTCTCGCCAAGAGGAACCAGCGACGTGATGGCCGCCGACCGGACCTCTGGGATCGCCGCCACACGCCCGAGCATTTGCTGGTACGCAAGCCGAATGGCCGGCGCCCTCGCCATCACAGTGGGCGAGAGCGC
>DATKFU010000242.1:0-8726 GCA_035511215.1 Bryobacteraceae bacterium
GGGGGGAACCCTGGCGAAGGAAGTCCACGTGCCCCCGGCGGCATAACCGGAAGATCTGAATCGTGACCTTAACAGTGGCGGCGAAGGCATACCACGAGTGCCTGCGCCGAGGTCTCCTCCCTGGAAGATAAGTCGCGCGTCGACTCACATGACCGGCATCATCAAATGACTCATTTCAGTTCACGACACTACCCTGGAATTTTCCTGAGAGAATGAATCATGAGCGTAGCTGAAGAGATCAAGCAGCAACTGCGTCCAGGCAAGCTGTTCATCGATGGCCGGTGGGAAGATGCTGCCGCCGGCCGCACCATCGACGTCGTCAATCCGGCCACCGGAGAGTTGCTGACGACCGTTCCGGACGGCCAGGGCTGCGACGTGGATCGCGCGGTAGCCGTGGCGCGCGCCAGTTTCGAGCGCAAGAGCTGGCGCGGCATGGACCCGTCCAAAAAGGAAAAGATCCTGTGGGATATCTCCGAAATCCTGCTGAAGCATCGCGACGAACTGGCCGTACTGGAATCCATGGAGAACGGCAAAACCGTACGCGAGGCGGGCGGCGCGGATGTGGACCCCGCCATCGATGCGTTTCGCTATTACGCCGGCTGGGTGCGCAAAATCTACGGCGAAACGATTCCGGTGGATGGCCCCTTTTTGAACTACACGCTGCGTGAGCCGGTGGGAGTGGTGGGCGGCATCGTGCCGTGGAATTATCCGCTGCAGATCGCCGCGTGGAAAGTGGCGCCGGCGCTGGCCTGCGGCTGCTCGGTGGTGCTGAAGCCCTCGGAATGGACCCCGCTTACCGCGCTGAAGCTGGCCGAATACTGCCACGAAGCCGGCCTGCCGGACGGCGTGCTGAATGTGGTGACCGGGTACGGCCAGACGGCCGGCGACGCGCTGGCCGTGCATATGGACGTGGACAAGATCAGCTTCACTGGCAGCATTCGCACGGCGCGGCGGCTACTGCAGGCTTCCGGCGAATCCAACCTGAAGCGGCTCAGCCTGGAATTGGGCGGCAAGTCACCGAACATTATTTTTCCGGATTGCGACATGGAGGCAGCGCTGAAGTCGGCGTTCTGGGGCATCTTCGCCAACAAGGGCGAGATCTGCAGCGCGGCGTCGCGGCTGCTGGTGCATGCAGATGTCCACGACCGCTTCGTGGGCGAGCTGGTGGCGCGCGCGCAGAAGCTGAAGGTCGGCGATCCGCTCGACAAGAGCACGCAGATGGGCTCGCAGGTTTCGGGGCGGCAGATGGAGCGTATTCTGGATTACATTCAGGCCGGCAAGGAAGAAGGCGCCACGCTCGAGTGCGGCGGCGAGCGCGATACCGAAGGCGCCAAGGCCAAGGGCTTTTTCGTCAAGCCCACCATATTTTCCGGGGTGAAGCCGGACATGAAGATCGCGCAGGAGGAGATTTTCGGCCCGGTGCTGTGCGCGCTGAAATTCAGGAATGCCGACGAAGCCGTGGAGATCGCCAACTGCACCATCTACGGCCTGGTTTCGGCGGTGTGGACGCGCGACATCAAGCTGGCGCACCGCATGGCGGCCGATATCAAAGCGGGCTCGGTGTGGATCAATACGTACAACGGGTTCGACACGGCATCGCCGTTTGGCGGCTATAAGCAGAGCGGCTTCGGGCGCGACCTGGGCTCATACGCGCTCGAGCAGTACACCAATATCAAGTCGGTGTGGGTGGCGCTTTGATGGATCGCGAAGCGATCCGGCGGCGGTTCGAGGACAACCACGTCCGGCGGGTCAAGCTAGGCGCGTTCGATGTGGACGCCACGCTGCGCGGGAAATACGTCAGCGTGGAGAAGTTCCGGTCGGCGGCCGAATCGGGACTGGGATTTTGCGACGTGATCTTCGGCTGGGACATCGGCGACGTGCTCTACGACAACGTCAAGTTCACCGGCTGGCACACAGGCTATCCGGACGCGCACTGCCGCGTGGACATGTCCAGCTACCGCCTGGTGCCGTGGGAGCCCGGTACGGCGTTCTTCCTGCTGGATTTCTGCGACGACGCTGGCGGGCCGTTGGCCATCGCGCCGCGGCAGGTGTTTCAGCACGTGCTCGAGCGCGCCAAGGAGCGCGGGTTCACGGCGCATTTTTCGGCGGAGTACGAATTCTTCATCTTTCGCGAGACGGCGCAGAGCTTGCGCGACAAGCATTTTGCGGCGCTGACGCCTTTGACGCCCGGCATGTTTGGCTACAGCGTGCTGCGCGCGTCGGCCAATGCAGAGCTGGTACTGGAGATCATGGAGGCGCTGGCGGCGTTCGACGTGCCGTTGGAGGGTTTTCATACGGAAACCGGACCGGGCGTTTACGAAGCGGCCATCGCGGTAGAGCCGGGCTTGGCGGCCGCGGATCGCGCGGCGCTGTTCAAAATTGCAGTAAAGGAGATCGCCGCGCGGCACAACCTGACGCCGACCTTCATGGCCAAGTGGAATGCAAGCCTACCCGGATCGAGCGGCCATCTGCATCAGAGCCTCAGCCGCACTGGAACTAGCGAGAACCTGTTTTCCGGCGAGGCAGCGAACGGCATGTCGGAGCTGATGCGGCAATACATCGCAGGGCTGGCGACGAATCTGCCGGAATTGGCGGCGGTCTTTTGTCCTACGATCAATTCCTACAAGCGCACTGTGCCGGGCGCATGGGCTCCGGTGAATGCCACCTGGGGTGTGGACAATCGCACAACGGCCGTGCGGGCGATTCCCGGCCTTGGCAAATCCGCGCGCGTGGAACTGCGGCTGACGGGCGCGGACATCAATCCGTATCTGGCGATGGCGGCGTCGCTTGCGGCGGGCTTGGACGGCATCGAGCGCAAGCTGGAGCTGCCGCCGCCCACGGTGAATGCTTATTCCGGCGGCGCGCCGGCGCTGCCGCGCACACTCGCGGACGCGACCCGGCTGTTTCGCGGGAGCCGCGTGGCGCGTGAATGGCTGGGCGAACAGTTTGTGGACCACTACGCGAGCACCCGCGAATGGGAAGTGCGCCAATACGAGAAAGCGGTGACGGACTGGGAACTGGCGCGCTACTTCGAGTCGGTCTGATTCTGACACGCGCTGTGTCAGATTTGTACAATTCCGTGCTGCCGTGTCTCAGCGCCCGATGGTAGGAGGGGTGGAGATCATCGACACCAATAAGCTAAGTAGCACCAAAATAGCGAGTCCGCCGGCGATCCACATATAGTTCTCGTTCACCCCTGCCAACATATAGTGCAATTCAGGGACCGAACATTTCCGGATCCGCGAACAGGTGGCCTGGGAGGCCGCTGCAGGCAGTGTGCCTGCCCACTACCCGCGAATCAGGCGGACGGCATTCGAGAGCGGATTGCCCGCCGCGGCGGGAGCACCGGCTGCGCCAGTCTCCGCGGCCACTGCCGCTACTTCCTGCCCTTCTCCCGGCGCCAAGAACAGATTCGTCTGCACCCCGTGCTGGCGGGTGTACAGATCGTAATACCTGCCGTGCAGCGCGTAGAGCGATTCGTGCTGGCCGCGCTCTACGATGCGCCCGGCCTCGACCACCAGGATCTGGTCCGCGCGCCGAATGGTCGACAGCCGGTGCGCGATCACGAACGTAGTGCGGCCGCGCATCAGGTAGGACAGGCCTTCCTGAATCAGGGCTTCGGACTCGGAGTCGAGACTGGAAGTGGCTTCATCCAGAATCAGGATGGCGGGGTCGGCCAGGATAGCGCGCGCGATAGAGACCCGCTGCCTCTGGCCGCCCGATAATTTGACGCCGCGCTCGCCGACCACGGTGTCATAGCTTTTCTCGAACGACTCGGCGAATTCATCCACGCGCGCAATGCGGCAGGCCTCGCGGATTTGCGCTTCGGTGGCGCTTGGGCGCGAGAAGGCTACGTTCTCGCGGATGGTGCCATCGAAGAGGAATGTGTCTTGCAGCACCACGCCAAGCTGCGTCCGGTACGAGTCCAGCCGGATCGTGGAGAGATCCACGCCGTCCACGAAGATGGCGCCCTCGCGCGGAGTGTAGAAGGCCGCGATCAGCCCGATGATCGTGGACTTGCCCGAGCCGGAAGGGCCCACCAGCGCAGTCACCGTGTCTGGCGCCGCGCGGAACGAGACATCATGCAGGACGGTCTTGCCTTCGTCGTAGGAGAACGTGACATGGTCGAAGACCACCTCACCCCGGATGCGCCCGGCGCTTGCCTTGCGACGCGGGTCTTCGTCCTCGGGACGCTCGCGCAGCACTTCGCGCGTGCGCTCCAGGCCGGCCAGCGCTTCGCTGATCTGCGTGCCGATGCCTACGATCTGGAAAACCGGTCCGATCAGAAAAGCCAGGAACATGGTGAACGTGAAGAACTGTCCCAGCGTCAGCGTATGCGCCATCATCTGGCGCGCCCCCAGATACATCACCAGCGCGCCGAGTATGCCCATCATCACTGTCGCGCCCAAGCTCATGAACGACGTGGACGTGAGGCTCTTCATCACGTTGTCGAGCAGGCGTTGCACACCACCGGAGAAAACCTCCGCCTCTGCAGCCTCGGCGTGATAGCCTTTCACCACGCGCACGCCGCCCAGCGATTCGGTGAGGCGTCCGGTAACTTCGGCCGTGATCTTGCCGCGCTCGCGGAAAATGGGACGCATGACGCCGAACGCTTTGCGCAGTGCGAACCCGAAGGCCACGATGGCGCCCAGGGCCACGCCGGTCATCGAGGGGCTCAACCGCAGCAGGACGGCCAGGGCCAGCACGGCGGTCAGCAGCCCTCCCACAAATTCCACCAGGCCTGTGCCGATCAGGTTGCGCACGCCTTCCACATCGCTCATGATGCGCGAGACCAGCATGCCGCTGTTGTTGACGTCGTAGTAGGAAACCGGCAGGCGGCCGACGTGCGATTGCACTTTGCGGCGCAGTTCGGCGATCAGGCGCTGCGCGGCTTTCGAGAGCAGTTGCGTCAGGCCGAAGGATGTGACGCCTTGGACGAGGGTGGCGCCCACCACTGCCAGGATCAAAGGCCGCAGCAGGTAGTAATGGCGCTTCCCGATGATATCGTCCACCAGGTACTTGGTGGAGGCGGGCAGCACCAGTCCCGACACGCGATTGATGGCCATGAGTACCATGCCGAAGGCCAGCAAGCCACGGCGCGGACGCACTAACTCCAGGATGTCGGGCAGCAATGCGCGCAGCCGTTCGGACTGCGGGCGCTTGGTCGGTTCTGGTGGCACTTACCTATCAGTTTCGCACGGAGCGCCTGGCGGGGCACCCGGTAATTAGGCTAGGGTAGCCGTGGGGCGGACCATCGTGGTCGGCCAGCGCCCGCGAAGGCGGCAGACCACGAAAGGCGATGGTCTGCCACACCCCGGCGTAGCCGGAACCAAAAGGGTCGATCAAGCACGACGCACCCATCTTACGCACCCGCCCGCTCATATGTTGCGGAAGTTGGAGCTGCGCTTCAACCTCAACCGAAGCCCTGTAAACATTGATCCGAACGCATATCGCCAAAAATATCCTGCCATGTTTGGGCAGAATTCAACTAGTAGCGATCCGCCAAAGTGAACAGTATTGCACCTGATCCTGTATAATAAGGATATTCGCATGCGAATATTCGACTGGACCGCCGCGCATGCCGTGCACGTTCCCGAAGTGGACGAAGAGCACCGGCAGATCTTTCGCCTGTGTGACGATCTGGAGCGCGCCATGATGGCGGGCGCACCTGCGAGCGGCGTGCAAGCGATCGTGGACGACCTGGTCATCCACACGGCGAAGCATCTTGCGCACGAGGAGCACGAAATGCGCGCGGCCGGCTACCCGCTCTATGCGTGGCACCATCGCCAGCACCATACGGCCCGCATCAGGATAAAAGCGCTGAATCGGCGCATCCGGCGCGGCGACCGGGAAGCGGTTCTCGATTTGCTGGAATTCCTTTCCAGCTGGCTGAGCAATCATATCCGGCTGGCCGACCGCATGCTGGGCGCGTACCTGCGCAACTGTCAGCGCGCCGCCAGCGCCCTGCTAGACTGAGAATAATGGAGACATACACACCCACTGAACGTACGCAAGTGAAGCGTCTGCCCAAGCGCGGCGTCTACGATCATGCGCAGGTCCACGCCATCCTCGATGAAGGTTTTCTCTGCCACGTAGGGTTTGTGGTGGACGGCCAGCCCTACGTAATTCCGACCGGTTATGCGCGCTCCGGCGAGCAGCTCTACATCCACGGATCCGCCGCCAGCCGCATGTTGCGGGCGCTCGGCCAGGGCGCCCAGCTTTGCGTCACGGTCACGCTGGTGGATGCCTTGGTGCTGGCGCGATCCGCCTTCCATCATTCGATGAACTACCGCTCGGTGGTAGTGCTGGGCCAGGCCCGTTTGGTGACCGATGCGGAGGAAAAGATGGCGGCGCTGGGTCACTTCACCAATCACATCGTACCGGGCCGCTGGGATGAAGTACGGCAGCCTACCGAGCCGGAAATGAAGAGCACTACGGTGCTGGCGCTGGCCCTGGACGAGGTCTCCGCGAAAGTGCGCACCGGCCCGCCCATCGATGACGAAGAAGACTATGCGCTGCCGGTTTGGGCGGGCGTGGTTCCGCTTCGCCTCCAGGCCGGCGAGCCCGCCCCCGACGCACGCCTGCCTGAAGGGGTTCCAGCCATAGATCGCCGGCGCTTCGCTTCGCGGCATACTTAAGGTATGAAACTTACAATCGCCGCCCTGCTGCTGGCATGTTCCGGCATGGTCCGGGCGGACGACCATCCAGCCACATTAGCGATCGGCGCGGCCGCGCCGGATTTCAATCTGCCGGCCGTCCATGGCAAGACCTACCGCTTGCAGGATTTTGCGGCGAGCAAAGTGCTGGTGGTGGTCTTCACCTGCGTGCACTGCCCGACGGCGCAGCTTTACGAAGGCCGCATCAAGAAGCTGGCCGGCGATTATCGGGATCGCGGCGTCGCCCTGGTGGCGATTCAGCCCAACAATCCGAACGCCGTGCGCCTGGATGAGCTGGGGTACACGGACCTTGCCGACTCGCTTCCGGAGATGAAGATCCGCGCGGAATACCGTCATTTCAACTTTCCGTTCCTATATGACGGCGAGACGCAAGCGGTCGCGCGCGCGTATGGCCCTACGGCCACGCCGCACGTGTTCGTGTTCGACCAGGAGCGCAAGCTGCGCTACCAGGGCCGCGTGGATTCGAGCCAGAGGGAGGCGCTCGCCAAGCGGCAGGATGCGCGCCTGGCCATCGATGCCGTCCTCGCCGGCGAGCGGGTAAAGATGGAGATGACCCCCACCGTGGGCTGCTCCATAAAATGGGCGTACAAGCAGGCGAGCGGCGAAGCGGAGATGGCGCACATCGCCAAGGAACCCGTGGTGCTCAATCCAGCCGGGTTGGACGAACTGAAGGCGTTGCGCAAGAACGGCACGGGCAAGGTGCTGCTGGTGGACTTCTGGGCGACCTGGTGCGGCCCATGTACGGCTGAACTGCCCGAGTTTCAGAAGATGTACCGCATGTATCGCAAGCGGGCGTTCGACCTGGTGACGGTGAGCGTGAATTTTCCGGACGAGAGGAAGGGCGTGATGAAATTCCTCGACGAGCAGCATGCCTCTAGCAGGAACCTGATCTTCTCGACGAACGAGACGTACGACGAGATGGCGGCCTTCGATCCCGCATGGAATGCCGGGGTGCCCTACACGGTGCTGATCGGGATCGACGGCAAGGTCATTTACCAGCAGCAGGGCGAGATCGATCCGCTGGAAGTGCGGCGCCTGATCCTGGCCAATCTGCCGGACGACGATTACATCGGCCAGCAGGCCTATTGGACTTCGAAATAAAAGGCGGGAATGAATCGTTCGTCGGCGCGTTCGGCCAGGTTTCTATCCATTTCTTTCGGCAGGGCTTTCGGCGCTTACTAGATGTTCGTCCGGCTTTGCGCCCCTTGTCGGTGATGATAGGCGGGAATGGAACCGGAAAGACATCGGTGCTGAATGTGTTGTCTCTGCCGGCTTGCATATGAGGAGGATTTTAGCGTAGCGCTATTCGTCGCTCCCGCTCTGTTGTCCGTTATCAGTCACTCGATCCGCTGAACCCATTGGCTCCGCCAGGCTGGCGCCTCAAAGGGATCCGCGAAATACTGCGTCTCGTGCACAACCTTACCGTCGCGGAATTCCATAATGCTCACCGTATATGCTGGTCGCCCCTGATAGGTGATTATGTATTCCGTAATCCAGAGATCGCCTTTCCCGAGTATTCGCTTGACGTTAAAACCAGACGGCTTGCCTGGATGATGACTCCGCAAGGCCTGCAAATTGCATCGCCCGAGGATTCGCTCACCTGACTGAGGATAATCACAAATGGCACCTTCATCGTAAATACTGTGTTCCGCGTCTGCATCGCCGGCTGCCGACGCTTGCCAGTGCTTATTCAAAGCGTCACGTATTTGTTCCTCTTGCATGATCACCTACCTTGGGGAATGAAACCGGGGCTGCCGGTCTTCACGACTTCATTGAACCTCTGTCTGGTTTGAATTCGATTGATTTCATCAAGCGCGTCTTCCGGAAGAGCGGAGATGTCAAAATTCTCTCGCGCGCGGGCCGCGGTCCTGGGAGTGGTAAGCAAAGCCGTGCCACGCTGTACCGCCCAAGCCAACAGCACCTGTGCCGGCGTCTTGCCAACTCGTGCGGCAATTGCGCAAATGACTGGATCTTCAAGCGGCCCCGGCCTTAGTCCGTGACCCAATGGCGCAAAAGCCAAAAACACAACGTCGTTCTCCTTGCATCTCC
>DATKFU010000243.1:0-2987 GCA_035511215.1 Bryobacteraceae bacterium
GGGGGGAGGGGGGAGCTGAATCTCTCTTAGGAAATTCCCATAGGGCCTCTCGCGCCTTGTAAAATCGGCGCAAGGAAATCCGCATCTTCAAGAGAGGCTCCATGGACCCCATTGACCCACAGGTTCCAGAGATTCGGCCCGCAATCCTTGACCCATCTTCCGCCGAGTCTGCACCGGGAACTTCCGCATCGCTCGAACCGGTTCCTGCATCACCCGAGCCGTTGGAGACCCGCATTCTGCTCAGGATCCTGCTGGGCCCGCAAGGCCTGCGCGCAGGCTGGTCGGTGGCGCTGTTTGTCGTTCTGTTGATTCTCTTCAGCGGCATCGCAGGGTTCATCTTTGTGGCGCTGCACATCATCGATCCAAATTCCAGGCAATTCACGGCCGCAGGCGAGCTCTTCAATCACCTGTTCCCGTTCCTGGGCATGGTCGCCGCGGCCGCCATCGTGGCCCTCGCCGAGCGACGCCGCGGCAACCTGCTGGCCTTCAATCTCCTCGGCCCTCATCGCGGGCTGCGGTTCGTTGAAGGTTTTGTCGCCGGTTTCGCCGCGCTCTCCGCGCTTATCGGCGCGCTTGCCTGGGGAGGCTGGCTGCACTTCGGCCCCGTCGCCCTATCTGGTCCGCAAATCTTCAGGTACGCCGCCATCTGGGGCATCGCCTTCCTGCTCGTGGGTTGCAATGAAGAAGGACTGTTCCGCTGCTACCTGCAGTTCACCCTCACGCGCAGCATCAACTTCTGGTGGGCGCTTGGCATTATCGGCGTAGTCTGCCTGGACCTGGTGCTGCGCGGCAAGGGAAACGGAATCTGGGGCGTCTACATGCTCGCCGGGCTGGGGCTGATACCGTGCCTGCTGCTTCACCTGAACAAGCCGGAGAGCTCCGGCTTCTGGCAGGCCTCATGGGTCACATCCACACTCTTCGGCTTCCTGCACACCGGCAACAACGGCGAAAACTGGATCGGCATCTTCGCCGCCGGGGCCCTCGGCTTTGTGTTTGTGGTCAGCATTCGCGTCACCGGCTCGGCGTGGTGGGCCATCGGCTGTCACGCCGCGTGGGATTGGACGGAGACCTACTTCTACGGCGCCATCGACAGCGGATTTGTGGCCACCAACCATTACCTCACCGTCACACCCGCCGGCTCCGCGTTCTGGAGCGGCGGCACGGACGGCCCGGAAGGCAGCGTGCTGGTAATCGGCATCATCCTTCTGCTCCTTATAGCGCTCGTGGCCCTTTACGGACGCAGAAAACCCGCAATTGTGGCCGCGCCAGCCTCGGAGTTGGCCGTAGGCTAGCCGGATGCGACTGTGGCTGAACAGGACCGGCGAAGTCTCTCTGCGCGAGCAGTTGATCACGCAGGTCATCCTCGCCATCCTGTGCAAGGAACTGCTCCCCGGCCAGCGCTTGCCCAGCACCCGCGACCTTGCTCGCCGCTTCACTATTCACGCCAACACAGCCTCTGCCGCATACCGCGAGCTCGAGCGCCAGGGCTGGCTTGAATTCCGCCACGGCAGCGGCGTCTACGTACGCGCCAGCCAACCCGTCACACCGCTCTCACCGCAGATTGCCGCCGAATTTGTTGTCGATCGCCTCATCGGCGAGTTGGTTGCCAAGGCGCGCAAGCAGGGCGCGGCCGAAACCCTTTTGCGCAGCCGCCTGCGCCGCTGGCTTTCGCTTGAGCCGCCTTCACGCTGGCTAGTCATCGAGCCCGATCCCGAGTTGCGCAGTATTGTCATCCACGAGATGGCCCTGGCTCTGGCGCTGCCCATCACCGGCTGTGCATTTGAGGAATGCGCCGCACCCGACACGCTTGAGGGCTCCATCCCCGTGGTTCTGCCCAGCAAAGCAGCGACTGTCCGCAAGCTGCTGCCCGCGGGCACCGAGCTGACCACGCTGCAGGTGCACCCCGTGGCGCCGGAGCTTCAGAACTACCTCAAGCGCTACCTGCCTGAGCACGCCGGAGACCTGATCGGCATCGCCTCGCGCTGGGCTGAATTTCAACGCATTGGCCGCACCATGCTGGTAGCCGCAGGCATGTCGCCCGATAGCCTGCTGGTGCGCGACCCCACCCGCCCCGGCTGGAAGCGCGGCCTGGACGCGACTACCGGCGTAGTATGCGATTCGGTGACCGCTCTTGAATTGCCGGCCGGCGTGTTCCCCATGCGCTTCACCCTGCTCGACACTGCCTCCATCGCGCCGCTACGCGCGATGGAAGCCGCGCTGTCCGGATTAAACCGCTGAGCGAGTAGCGCCCAAGTACGAAAGGGACCGTCGCGGCGTTATTCTGAAGTGGACGGTAATTCACGCCCACTCGATGACTCCTTCCTACGCCGCCATTCTTGGTTCTTCGCCCGAACGCCGCTGGCCGCGCAGGCTGCTGTGGACTCTCGCCTGCCTGCTCGCCGTCGCTGTGCTGGGGGTCACCGCAGGCGTGCTCTGGCTTCGTGCCGCGGAGTTAGCCGCGCTTCCGGTCCTCGATGGCGATCTTCATATCTCCGGCCTTTCCGCGCCGGTGACCGTCCGCCGCGATGCCCACGGGGTGCCCCACATCGAAGCCGCCTCGCAGGACGATCTGTTCCTCGCCCAGGGCTACGTGACCGCGCAGGATCGCCTCTGGCAGATGGACACATTTCGCCGCAACGCCAACGGAGAACTGGCCGAGATCCTCGGATCATCGCTCCTCCGGCGCGACAAAGCCCAGCGCGTCCTGCAGCTCGGCTTGACTGCCCGCCGCATCTATGCAAATCTGTCCCCCGCCGACCGCAAGCGCCTGGACGAATACGCCGCCGGCGTGAACCTCTTCATCGACCAGCATGCCGATTCGCTGCCCGCCGAGTTCCGCCTGCTCCACTACCGCCCTACACCCTGGACCGGCCCTGACTCGCTCTCCATCGGCATGATGATGGTGCAGATGCTCGACACGCACTGGGACGCGAAACTGGTGCGCGAGGAGATTTCCGTCGACCTTCACAGTCCCAAGCTCGAAAGCA
>DATKFU010000244.1:0-2562 GCA_035511215.1 Bryobacteraceae bacterium
GGGGGGAGGGGACGGCAAGCTGCAGATGCGTCCAGTCGCGGAAGACGGCACACCCGGCGATTGGACGCCCCTCGGCACCCTCGTCCGCATGCCGCAGATCACGGCCATCCATTGCACGACCGCGGATGCTCCAACCTGCACCATCGACGGCAGTGGCCTATTCCTCGTGAGATCTTTCAGCGCAGGGAAAGATTTTGCAAAGCCGACAGAAGTGCCCACTGGCTATGCCGAGGAGACCCTCAGCGTGCCGACGCCGGCCGACGGAACAACGCTCTATCTCAAGCTGCGCGACGACCCCGACGCGGTGGCCGCAATAACATTGCCCACACCGATCCAGGAAACCGTGCCCACTCCTGTTCCGACCGCGCAAGCTCCATCACCGGCACCCAATTCGGCGCCCGCTTCTCAGCACGCCGCGGCGGCGCCGAAGGCATCCGAGCCTGCACCAGCTCCTCTGAGCCAGACCGCCACGCCACAGCCATGAGCAACAGCATCCGCAATGCCAGCGCAGCTTTCGGCGGGAGCCGCGGAACAACTGCAGTGTTGTCTTTGTTTTCGTTCGAGGGCTTAGAGCGGATTTCGAAGTTGTGTAGCCTTATTGGCATTGTGGAAGGTGGCTTTTTCTTGATGAAAAAGCCACTTGGGGCCAATCGCTCCGGACGCAGTAATTCGAACTCCGCCTCAGCGAGCGACGGGTTTTGGCAAACCGTTGGGCAAGTCGTCGAGCCAGCGTGAATAGGCGTCGCGGAACTGCTGATCAGTATTCGTCTTCGGCGCGAGCCAGACGATCGACTTTCGCGCCGTGATTTGGTCGTAGCCGTTCGGGTGCTTGGCCTGGACCGCGATCTTTCCGCCTGCCGGCGCAATCAGCCACAATGACGGGATCAGCAGTCGATTGCCCGCCTTCTCCGCTTCGAAACGGTCGCTCACCAGCAGATGAGCCGGAACCAGCCGCGCGCGCGGCTCCTTGAAGATTGCGTCAACCGGCGACGCCAGCGGCGATTCAAGCGCCACTCCAGCCAATTCAGGATGGGCCGCAGCCACTTCCAGCGCAAGGTTCGCGCCCAGTTCGCGGCCATCCAGAATGATCGCGCCGGCGGACACATGGCGGGTCGCGGTCAGGTAGCTGAGCGCCCAATCCGCATCTTCGCGCCAGCGAGCCTCGCTAGGATGGTTGAACTGGCTCTGCCCGTAACCGCGATAATCGAATGCCAGCACATTCACTCCTATCTCATGCAGCGCAGCGAGGCTATCAACAGCGTCGCCCAGATTGCCGGTTTGACCGTGCAGATGGAGGACGGTGTAGCGGCTGTAACGTGCGCCGGGAGCGGCGGGAATCCACCAGCCCTTGAGGCGCGGCTCGCCGGCGTCGGTGGTGGCAAAGGCAACCGGATCGAAAGCCAGGCCGACGCTGGCCGGCGTGCGCGTAACGGCCGATGTGGGGTGGTAGAGCAACTGCCAGCTCCCTTGCCAGAAGAGCAGGCACAGCGTGAGCCAGGCGCAGAGCGCCGCGGCGACGATCGCGAGGCTGGCCGCGGTCAGCAGCCACCGGCCCGAGACGGTGGGCGGCGGCGCCTTTTGCTGCGGACCGGTTTGCTGCGGACCGGTTTGCTGCGGGCCGACTCGCTGCGGCCTCGCCGGTTGTGGCTGTGGTTTCCTGGGCGGCATTCGCTCGCTCTCTTCCGTTTCGCCTGCGCAGGCGGTTACCCTTTATGCTAATTGCGCAGGCCGTTTCACCCGGCTTTTGGCCTTTCAGCGCAAGGAGCATCGATCATGTCTGAGTTTGTGCGCATCTGTTCGGAGTCTGAAGTACCCGTCGAAGGCGAAGTGGCTGAGTTTACCGTGCAGGGGCGCGCCTTGTGCGTGGCCCAAGTAAATGGGTCCATTGCTGTGCTCGATGGCACTTGCCCTCACGAGGGAGGGCCGCTGGGGGAAGGAATCATTGAAGATGGCCGTGTGGTGTGCCCCTGGCACGCGTACGCCTTCGATCCGCGCACCGGCGTGGCGGATCAGGACCCCGATGTAAAGGCCGAAGTGTTGGAGGCCAAGGTGGAACAAGGCGAACTGCTCGTGAGACTGTAGAAGCTCCGTCACCGGCGAAATTCAGCACCGGAAGCGACGAATCGTAGGCTACACCACGCTCCGCACGCCCGGCAGCCGCACCAGCGGATCGGCAACTAGCCAGGTGGCCATGCAGGCCAGCATTCCGACGACACCGAACTTGATCAGCGCGGGCGCGGCCCAGCCGTGCAATAGCAGTGCGATGCCCACCAGCACGGGCGGATGGATGATGTATACGGCGTACGCGCGCCGGTTGAGCCAGTTCCAGAAGGTTGACGGCGCGTTCATGTGTTTACGGAAGACCAGCAGCCACGCCGAGATCAATCCCCAGGCTACAAACGGTTCCCAGAAGGCATAGAGAATCGAGGCCCAGGAAAGGCCGCCGGAGAAATTGGCCTTGGCTTTTCCCGCCATGGCGACGGCGATAGCAATGCCGATCGGCATGGTGGGCCACGCAACAACCATCGCAATCGCACCCGTCCGGGCGTTCTTCTCCTCTCT
>DATKFU010000245.1:0-24844 GCA_035511215.1 Bryobacteraceae bacterium
CTGCTCGTCGATCGTCTCGCCCTCGAGGCGCAGGCCGAGTGCTTTGCGCACCGTGCTGTGGCCGCCATCGCACCCGACCAGGAAGTCCGCCCGCACTACTTCACCGGTCGACGTGGTGGCTTCCACTCCGTTTGCATTCTGCGCAAACGTGGCGAGCGCCTTGCCGAATTCGACCTGGACGCCGAATGTGTGCAGCCGCGCGCGCAAGATGGCTTCCGTGCGCGCTTGCGGCACCATCCAGACATTCGGATAAGGAACGCTTTCAGTGGGAGGCTTGAAAACGGAGAGCGATCCCGCCCGCAGCGAGAAGGGGCCCAGATGGATCCGGAATTTCGGGTAAAGCGCACCCGCCGCGAGAATCGCGTCGATTACGCCGAGATCGTCGAATATCTCGAGTGTACGGGGCTGGATGCCTTTGCCGCGCGACCCCTCGAAGGGCGTTTGGGCGGCTTCAATCAAACGAAACGCGATCCCGCGGCGCGCGAGATCGAGCGCCAGCGTCAAGCCCGTTGGCCCTGCTCCGACAATCAGCACCGGGTTTCGTACATCGTACGACTCCAGTTTAGTGGTACGGTGTACGAATGTCAAGTGGAAAATCGCAATTGACCCGTGAAAAGATTGCCGCCGCCGCGCTCGCCATCGCCGACCAGGAGGGTTTCGAGGCGGTGTCCATGCGCAGGGTGGCGCAAGACCTCAATGTCGGAACTATGAGTCTCTATTACTACGTGAAGTCGAAAGACGATCTGATCGCGGTAATGGACGACGCGCTCATGGGCGAAGCTCTCCTGCCATCGCTTCCGAGAGATTGGCGGCGCGCCATGACGGAGATCGCCAAGCGCACCCACGCAGTCTTCGGGCGCCACCCTTGGGCGCTGGCCGCGATGTTGTCGGCGCCACCCGGGATCAATGCGATGCGGCACATGGAGCAATGTCTCGAAGCGCTGGCTGAAACTCGGATGACCGTGAAACAGAAGATCACGCTGCTTACCATGATCGACGACTTCGTTTTCGGGCACGCGCTGCGCGAAACAGCCAGCGATGCGGCGATCGATATCGAGTTTGGCGCCGCGCAACTCGCTACCGGCAACTTCCCGCGGCTCAAGGAAGTGTTCGGCGGCGGCCGCATCGACGCGGACAAAAACCGGTTCGCGCGCGGCCTACGGGCGCTGCTTGAAGGGAGCCGGACTTAGAAGGGACCGAGGCGCAACCGGCGCTACACCATCACCGCTTCGGTCTCCTCACTAGCCGTGAAGTACGCGCAATCCGGATGGTGGAACACCAGGGCGCTGACGCTGGCTTCCGGGTCCATCATCATGCCTTCCGTCAGCCGCACGCCGATGTCTTCGGGCCGCAACAGCTTCCACATCCCCTGCTGATCGTCCAGGTTGGGACAGGCGGCATAGCCGAAGCTGTAGCGCTTGCCGCGATAGCGCGACGTGAAACGCTCCTGCATGGTCATAGTCGGCGGATCGGGGAAACCCCAATCCTCACGAATGCGGCGGTGCAGCCATTCCGAACAGCCTTCAGCCGTCTCGATGGCCAGCGACTGCAAGCCGTGCGACTTGAAGTACAGCCCGGCCTCCTTCCACTCCTCGGACTTATCCCGAATGCCCGCGCCCGCAGTCACGACGAACATAGCCAGATGATCGCGCTTGCCGTCTTCCGGGTCGAGGATGTAATCGCTGAGGCACAGCCCTTCGTCCCGCCGCTGGCGGCCGAAATGAAACGTGTGCAGTGGATCCACCGCACCGGGCGCGAAGAGGTGGATGGAATTCCCATCCCGCTCGGCTTCAAAGAACTGCCACACGGCCTTCACCCGCATGAACTGCGCGGCCTCATTCTTCACTTCTTCCAACTTATGAAACAGGTCGAGAGCTTTAGGCTCGTGCCCGGCGAGGTTCTTTTCAAAGTTGCCCTTGTAACCCAGATGCTTGCCGTAGAGCATGTTCGGATTGATGTAACTCCAGATTTCGGCCAGATGCGGCACGTCGCGCACCTTGCGGTCGAGATTCGGAGCGGCCGGAATGGCGATGTCCGTGCGCACTTTGTGGCTGCGCAACTCAGTCATACGTACCGGCGCCTCTGGGGCGGTCTCGACCGGCGCCGCGACCTCGACGTAGGTGTGATCGTACATGGTCGCGTCGCGCGCGGCGGGGTCCATGAGCCGGTTCATCAAGTCCAGGCCGGTCATGGCGTCTTTGGCGTAGCACACAGCTTCGCCATAAGCCGGCGCGATACGCGTACGGGTGAAGCGGTCCGACAGCGCCGCGCCGCCCACCAGCATGGGAACGCGAATCCCGGCATCTTTCAGATCGCCCGCCGTGATCACCATCTGCTGCGCACTCTTCACCAGCAGACCAGAAAGCCCGATGGCGTCCGGCGCGTGCTCCTGGAAGGCGCGGATCAGAATATCCGGCGGCACTTTGATACCCAGATTGATCACCAGATAGCCGTTGTTGCTCAGAATGATCTCGACCAGATTCTTGCCGATATCGTGCACGTCTCCCTTCACCGTGGCCAGAATGATCTTGCCGCGCGCTGCCGAATCGGCCTTCTCCATGAACTGCTCCAAATGCGTGACGGCGGCCTTCATGGCTTCGGCGGATTGCAACACTTCGGCTACGATCAGCTCGTTGTTATTGAACAGCCGCCCCACTTCCGCCATGCCCGTCATAAGCGGGCCGTTGATGATTTCGAGCGGCGGAGCGCCTTCCGCGCGCTTGCGGTCCAGGTCGGCGACCAGCCCGTCCTTGGTGCCTTCGATGATGTAGTTGGCCAGCCGCTGGTCGAGCGGCAGGTCTTCGGCGCGGACCTTGACGCGCGCGCCCGCCTTGCGAAAATGCTCGGCGATAGCGGCGATGTGGAACTGGTTGATTGCGGCGCGCTGTTCGGTGCTTTGCTGCCGCCAGTCTTCGGGCGCGAGATGCAGATCCTCCGGGCCGTCCACAGGCGGCGTGTTGAACAGCAAGCTCTCCGCCAAACGCCGCTCGTGCTCCGGAATGGACGCGAAGCGCTCCAGCTTTTCGGCGTTCACGATGGCCAGATCGAGTCCGGCCTTGGTGCAGTAGTACAGAAAGACGGAGTTCACCACCTCGCGCGCGGCAGCGGGCAGGCCGAACGAGACGTTGGAGATGCCCAGCACCGTTTTCACGTAGGGAACGTTCTCCTTGATCAGCCGCACCGCTTCGATGGTTTCCACCGCGCCGCCGATATAATTGGCGTCGCCCGTGGCACACGGAAATACCAGCGGATCGATGATGATATCTTCCGGGGGAATGCCGTACTTTCCGCTAAGCAGCCCGACGGACCGCTCAGCGACAGCCAGTTTACGCTCGCGCGTGAAGGCTTGCGCCTGCTGCTTGTCTTCGTCGATGCAGCCCACGATCAGCGCCGCGCCATATGCCTTGGCGATGGGACAAGTGCGCTCGAATTTCTCTTCGCCGTCCTCCAGGTTGATCGAGTTAATGATGGACTTACCCTGGCAGTATGTCAGCGCCAGCTCCATGGCGCGCGGATCGGTGGTATCGATCATCACCGGCGCTTTGATCTTGCGGATCAGCTTCTCATAAAACGGCGGGATGTCCTTGATCTCATCGCGGTCGGTGCTTTGCAGGCAGACGTCCACGATGTGCGCGCCGTTCTTCACCTGGCGGCGGCCGATCTCGGTAGCCTCTTCCCACTTCTCTTCGGCCATCAGGTTCTTGAACAGCCGCGAGCCGATCACGTTGGTGCGCTCGCCCACGATCAAGGGCCGGCTGCTGTCCTCGGCCTCCACCAGTTCAATGCCGGAATAATAGGCACGATGCGCGGATGGCTTCAGGGCGCGCGGCCTCTTGCCCTCGGCCATCTGCGCGACCATCTTGATATGCGCCGCGGTTGTGCCGCAGCATCCGCCCACCAGGTTCAGCCAGCCATGCTCCACGAAGCGCTCTAACTGCTCGGCGAAAGACTGCGGAGTTTCGTTGTACTCGCCCTCCACGTTGGGCAGGCCCGCGTTCGGGTAGCAGGACACGCGCGTGGACGCCATCTCGCTCAGCGTGCGCAGATGGTCCGTCATGAACTCGGGCCCGGTGCCGCAGTTCAAGCCGACTGCGAGCAAATCGGCGTGTTCGATCGAAGCGTAGAGCGCATCGGCGGTCTGCCCCGCGAGCATGGTCCCCATGGTCTCGATGGTGCCCGAAACGATCACCGGAATGCGCCGGTCGAGTTCGCGCGCCAGACGCCCAATGGCCAGCAGGCCGGCCTTGATGTTGCGCGTGTCCTGGCAGGTTTCGAGCAGCAGGAGATCCGCGCCGCCATCGATCAGCGGCTTGGCTAGATCGTAGTAGTCCTGCTGAAGATGGTCGAATGCGATGGTGCGGCTGATGGTGATGCTCTTGCGCGTCGGCCCCATGGAACCGGCCACGAAGCGCGGCTTCCGCGAGGTGGAGAACTCGTCGGCCGCTTGACGCGCCAGCCGCGCCGCCGCGGCCATCAGCTCATACGCTTCGCCATCGACGCCATAATCCACCAGGTCGCTCTTCGTCCCGTTGAACGAGTTGGTTTCGATGATATCGGCGCCAGCCTCCAGATACGCACGGTGGATTCCCAGCACCACATCGGGCCGCGTTTTCACCAGGTTTTCGTTGCAGCCCTCGAGCGCCGGTCCGCCGAAATCCGCGGCGGTGAGATCCCGCTGCTGCAACATGGTGCCCATGGCGCCGTCGATGACCAGGATGCGGTGGTCGAGTGCGTCCGTTAGGGCTTGGCGGCGTTGCTCACTAGCGGTCATGGTTGAGAAGGTGTATCTTATGATTCTAACAGCTACGCCGTAAGCGAGGCGGCCGGAGAGGCCCGCAGGCACCAAAGGCGATGAAAACCCAGTTGTGGGGGGGCCAATCCTGGCCGCCACCCGCTTTTACGACGGCGCCGCCAACCGCGTTCCCCAAGACAGTTCAGCACGCGAAACAAGACGAGGCCCGTGGTATTCGATAATCGCGGAGAAGCCATTGACGAAATGCGCCGCATGTCTGATCCTTTTTTTCACCACCTCCTACGGCGAACAATTGCCCATGCGCACTTACACGTCCGCGGATGGATTGCCCGGGAACACGATCAATCGCATTGTCGCGGATTCACGCGGTTTCCTGTGGTTTTGTACCCGCGATGGGCTCTCGCGCTTCGACGGATATCAGTTCCGGAATTTCGGAACCGCGCAGGGATTAATCCCCCTCACGGGCAATTTGCTTGAGACAGCCGGCGGTAATTATTGGGTGGCGACCGAGAATGGAATGGCCCACTTTCAGGCCACCTCCGGGAACCCCAGATTTGAATACTATCGTCCAGCAGATTCGAAGGCGCGCATGATGCGGGCACTCGCCGCCGATCCGGCTGGCGGTATTTGGGTGGGCACTGAAGGAGGCCTCTACCACCTTGACCGGAAAGCCGGCAAATGGCAGCTCCGGTTCGTCGAAATTGGACTGCCCAGTGAGATCTGGGAGGACACCTCTGTCACTGCGCTCCTGGCCGATTCGGATGGCACGGTTTGGGTGGGAGCCGGGAGCAGGTTATATCGATGCTTCCCGGGCGGACGATGCGAGCAGTGGCGGCTGGGTTTGCCGCAGCCGTTCGTCAGAGAATTATTGAAGGACCGAGAGGGCACGCTTTGGGTCGGAACACCTCTGGGATTGTGCCGTATTCCGGCGAACCCGGCCGCCAACTTTTGCAACCCCGTGCGCGAGTTTCAGGGCAAAGGGATTGAAGGGTTGTTGGAGTCGCCGGAGGGCGAGATCCTGGTCGCCACGCCGGACGGGCTGGGAATCTGCCAGGCCGCCAAAGACCGGGAAGCTTCCGGAACCTGCTCCGCCGAAAATCAACTGCCGGGACATGGCGGAATCACGGCGCTGGGCCTGGACCGCGCAGGCAACCTTTGGGTGGGCATCCATGGCGCCGTGCGGATTGCTAAACACGGTTTTCGCACTTACACCCACCAGGACGGCCTGGATACTAATCATATTCTGTCGATCCTGGAAACGCAGCGAGGCGAGCTTTGCGTGGTGAGCGAAGGCGCCCGAGCCAGGCCGGTGAACTGCTTTGATGGCCGCGCATTCCATCCGGTACGGCCGAATGTCCCGCGCACAGTCGATAACTGGGGGTGGGGCACGAAGAACCTGACGTTTCAGTCGCGTAACGGAGAATGGTGGGTTCCGACAGGCCGCGGCGTCTTCCAGTTTCCGCGGACAACCATCGACGGGCTGGGACGAACACAGCCGAAAGCAGTCTATGCGGCTGGAGAAGTTGTTTACGCCATTTTCGAAGACTCGCGCGGATCAATCTGGGTCTCGACCCAGATCTCCGCGCCGAAAGGGGGCGTGCGGGCCAATAGTCTGGCGCGATGGGATCCAGCTACAGGCATCTTGAAACGCTATCCGGATGGCTACCCGGTTCCATCCCAGGTACTCGCGACCGCGTTCGCGGAGGATCGCGCGGGCAACGTGTGGATCGGCCTGAATTCGGGCAGGGTGATCCGCTTTAGGAACGGCAAGTTTCAGATATTGCCGATGGACACGGGCTATCTCGCATGGGTTTCGGCGCTGTATGTGGATGGCGCCGGCCGGCTGTGGGTCTCCACCACCGACGGTCTGAATCGCATCGCAGAACCAAACTCGGCGCAGCCGCGCGCGACTCGTTACACCGTCGCCGACGGCCTTTCCAGCAATCGTGTGTCGTGTATTAGCGAGGATCTTCTGGGGCGCATTTACGCGGGCAGCGCGCTCGGGGTGGACCGCCTTGGACCCGAAGACTCTCCGCGGCGCATCCGGCACTACACCATAGCCGATGGACTGGCTCCAGGCGATGTGTTGACAGCCTTTCGGGACCGGCATGGCGCACTGTGGTTCGGCACGCGCGAAGGCCTCTCACGCCTGGATCCCGCCATGGAGCCGCCGCCTCCGCCGCCACCCGTATTGATCAGCGGAATACGCGTGCGGGGCGCACCACTACCCATCTCCTTTCTCGGCGAAACCTCTCTCGGCGGGATCGAACTTTCATCGGACCGGAATCAGGTAGAACTGGAGTTCGTAGGCCTGGACTTCGGCGTGGGCGGGGCATTGCGCTATCAGTACCGGCTTGAGAATACCGATTCGGAATGGAGCCCGGCCACCGAGCAGCGCACAGTCAACTACGCCAACCTGGCGCCGGACCGTTACCGTTGGCAGGTGCGCGCGGTGACGGCGGACGGTGAGAGTGGACCGCCCGCAACAGCCGCGTTCACCATTTTGCGGCCGCTTTGGCAGCGTTGGTGGATGCGGCTGCTGTTTTTGGCAGGGGTTTCGACTCTGTTCTACAGCATCTACCGATACCGGCTGGCGCGTCTGCTGGAAGTGGAGGGGCTGCGCACCCGGATCGCCACCGACCTGCACGACGATATCGGGAGTTCGTTGTCGCAAATCGCGCTGTTGAGCGAAGTTGCACGGCGCCAGCCGGCGGGAGACGAGCGCGAGCAACCGCTCGCCGATATCGCCCAACTCTCGCGCGATCTGGTGGATTCGATGAGCGACATCGTATGGGCTATCGACCCAGAGCAGGACCGGCTGGCCGATCTGACGCATCGCATGCGTCGATTCGCCAGCGACCTTTTCAGCCGCGACGGCGTCGAGTTGCGGCTGGATCTGCCAGGCGAGAAACAGGATCCCCGAATCGGCGCGGACATCCGCCGCCAGGTTTTTCTGATCTTCAAGGAAACCCTGCATAACGCGGTACGGCACTCCGGCTGCACCAGCCTGGAAGTGCGATTGTCCGTGGCCGGCGGCTTTCTGGCGCTTTCCATGGCGGACAACGGCCGCGGCTTCGAGCCGGGGAACTCTGGCCGGGGCCACGGCCTGGCGAGCATGCGGTCGAGAGCCGCGGAGTTAAATGGCGAACTGACCGTGGACACCGTGCCCCGGCGCGGCACGGTGGTCCGTCTGCGAGTCCCTTTGACCACGCGGTTTCCAAAAGCCAGCCAGTAGCTCCGGCGACGTCGCGGCTCCGAAAACAACCTACCCACTTGGGTGGTGACAGCCATCGCGGGGCCGTTGTTTAATCGTGTTTGAGTGGGGAATCTCCGACTCAGATCGCAAGGAGCGCGATTACCATGCAAACGAAACAATTACAAGCGAGCGTGGCGGGAATCGTCCGCCGCAGCTTTTCCGTACTGGCCGCGGCGGTGACGATCGGCGGATTGGCGCTGAGCGCGCCGCCCACGCCGTTGACCACTTTTGCCGTGGTGTATAACTTCGCCGGAGGGGCGGATGGAGGATCGCCGAGCGATTCGGGACTGACGTTGACCTCGACCGGCACTTTCTATGGGACCACTTACTACGGAGGAGCGAACGGATACGGCACTGTTTACGAAATGAACACCTCCGGAGCGATTCACGTAATACACAGTTTCGATGAGACGGACGGCGAAAACCCGAATGCCGGTGTGGTTCTCAACTCGCAGGGCAGTCTATTCGGCACCACTTCATACGGCGGGAGATTTGGTTATGGAGTCGTGTTCAAGATAGAAGCCGCATCGGGCTTTCCTTTTAGGGTGCTGCACAACTTCACGGGAGCGAGCGATGGCGGGGTGCCGACGGGGGGCGTGGCTATCGATGCAAGCGGGAATATCTACGGCACGGCGATGATGTACGGGGATGGCGGGGCATGCCAGGGGCTCGGCTGCGGCGTCCTGTGGGAGTTTAGTAGCACCGGCACCTTCAGCGTGCTGCACACGTTTCTGGGCGCGGCCGACGGAGGCGAACCTTATTCCGGGGTGAACCTGAGCTCGACCGGCATCCTGTGGGGAACCACACTCGTGGGAGGCGACGCTACTGCCTGCACCAACGGCTGCGGAATTGTTTATGGGTACAGCATCGCGTTACAAGAATTGGATATAGTGCACGAGTTCCAGGAATACGATGGAGCGTACCCCTACGCCGGCATCACGGAGGATCCGTCCGGGAACTTTTGGGGAACGACCTCTGGGGGCGGCGTGGACAATTGTACCGACGGGTGCGGCGTGATCTTCAAGATAGCGTCCGACGGAAGTTTTAGCGTTCTATACACCTTCACCGGGGGAACGGACGGAGGGTCTCCGATTTCCGACGTGGTTTTCGACGCGTCGGGCGACGTATACGGCACGACGCTCGAGGGCGGCGGCGGCACCGGCTGCGGCGGCGCCGGTTGCGGTGTTGTATACGGAGCTTCCAGCACGGCGCCCATTCACGTGCTGCACGCCTTTACCGGTGGAGCGGACGGCGGACAGCCCCTCGCGGGATTGGCCGTGCGGGGGAGCCTACTTTACGGCACCACGAGCATCGGCGGGTCCGGAGGCGCGGGGGTGGCATTTAGGGTGGCCGAATAACATCAGCGTGGAGTGCGATTGTCCGGCGCGGGCGGGTTTGGAAACTTCCCTGCACAAATGGGTGGTGGACTTACTCCCGTTCTGAAGTATCGTAAAAGACGGGGTTAGTTTAATCTGCCTCTAGCCGCCATGCCGGATACCGCCATTCTTAAAGTCGCTATTGTTGAGGATCAACCCAGAATCCGCGAATCGCTGCAGGTCCTGATCGGCTGCACCGGAGGGTTCCGCTGTACCGGCGCCTTTGATTCCATGGAGGCCGCATTGGCCAGTATCGGCTGCCATCTGCCCGATGTGGCGCTGGTGGATATCGGTCTGCCTGGGATGTCCGGCATTGAAGGCATCCGCGAGCTGAAGAAGCGTTATCCCGATCTGACTTTGATCATGATGACGGTTTACGATGACGACAAGCGGATTTTCGATGCCCTGTGCGCCGGCGCTTGCGGATACCTGCTGAAGACAACGCCCCCAGCGCGCCTGCTCGAGAGCCTGCGGGAAGCCGCGGGCGGCGGTTCGCCGATGTCGCCTGAGGTAGCGCGCCGGGTAGTCTCCTTGTTCCGCGAGATCCGTCCGCGCGAGGACGCCGCCTGCCAGTTGACCCCACATGAAATCCGCCTGCTGAAATTGCTGGTGGAAGGACATAACTACAAGACATCGGCGGCCGAGCTGAATCTGAGCGTAAACACCATCCGCTTCCACATAAAGAGCATCTACGGAAAGCTGCAGGTGCATTCCAAATCCGAGGCGGTGGCTAAAGGCCTTCGCCAGCGTATCGTCCGCTAGAATTCCGCGTGCGCGACTCTGGGACTGGCGGTCATAGCGCGGAAGGTGTATCTTATGATTCTAACAGCCATGACAAGAAGAACCGTATTCCAACTGGCGGCCGCCAGCGCTGCCCTGCCATCCTTGAGCGCCCAGCCTTCCCCGTTGAAGGGCCGCCTGAAGCAGTCCGCCGCGCGCTGGTGCTACAGCAAAATGAGCCTGGACGACCTGGCCCGCGAAGGGGCGCGCATCGGCCTGCAGGGCATCGACCTGGTCGACTATAAGGAATGGCCCATCGTGCAGAAGTACGGGCTGGTTCCGGCTATGACGCCCGGGGCCGGTACTATCGGCGACGGCTTCAATCGCAAAGAGAATCACGACCGCCTGGTGCGGGAGATGGAGGAAAACATCCCGCGCGCCGCGGCCGCCAAGGTCCCCAACGTGATTACCTTTTCGGGCAACCGGCGCGGCCAGGCGGACGCGGAAGGCCTGGACAATTGTGCCATCGGCCTGAACCGCGTGAAGAAGCTGGCCGAAGACAAAGGCGTAACCGTCTGCGTGGAGCTGCTGAACAGCAAGATCGACCACCACGACTATCAGTGCGACCACACCGTCTGGGGTGTGGAACTCATCAAGCGCGTGGATTCACCGCGCGTGAAGCTGCTCTATGACATCTATCACATGCAGATCATGGAAGGCGATATCATCCGCACGATTCGGCAAAACATCCAGTACATCGCGCACTTTCACACGGGCGGTGTTCCCGGCCGGCATGAGTTGGATGGCACGCAGGAGCTGCAGTGGCGGTCGGTGGCGGAGGCCATTGTGAATGCCGGCTTCACCGGCTATTTTGCCCACGAATTCGTGCCCACGCGCGATCCGATGACGTCGCTGGAGGAAGCGGCGCGATTGTGCGACGTGTAGCGCGAGCATCGGAGCACGCCTGTCCGTCCCGGTTCAGCGCAGTGGCAGCTCGCGGATGCGGATCGCTATACCATCGACGGTGACGGCCGATCCTCGACCGAGCGCTTCGGAGCAAATCTCCCAAACGTGACGGATCAGCGCGGCCTGCCCTTCGGCGCCAAGCCCTTCCACACGAATGAAGACGACCGAGGGTCCTGTAGACTGCGCCAGAGCGAGATGCCGGTGAAAGTCGTGGTCGAGCGTAATGCAAACCCGGTCCTCTCGGCGCGCAACCTGCAGAATCTCCTGGTCGCCGGCCCGCTGCATACCAATCTCGGCCACATGAACCGCGTCCCAACCTGTTGCGCGCAGCAGACCAGCGGCCCTCGGCGCCAACCCCTGATCGAGCAGCACCCGTCTCATGCGACGTTATTGGTGAACTTGATCTCGTCGTCAACAGAGGCTGCGGCGTAACGAAGGGCCTGTTGCAGATCCTCTTCCTCAAGAAATGGATACTCACGAAAAAGTTCTTCCCGGTCCGGGTGAGTGGCGAGGATTTCGAGCACACGCCTTACAGTAATCCGCATGCCGCGAATGCACGGCTTACCGCCGCATTTGCCGGGTTCGACTGTGATGCGGTCCAATGCGGCGTTCTCACTCATACGAGCCCAGTCTAGCGCGTTTGCTCATTGCAGCGCGTCGAAATATTGCCCGCGAAATCCCTTGCCCGCTTCGCCCGGCATCGGCAGAATGCTCGCTTGCGGGCCCGCTGCCGGCTTAACCGCTACTCAGGTTCCACAGTACCTTCACGGCCGCCCCATGCGCGATCACCACATCCGGATCGCGTTGTAATGCGTCGAAATACTGTCCCCGGAATCCGTTGCCCGCTTCGGCGGGGGTCAGCAACGCGCGCGCTTGCGCCAGCAGCCGTGCAGCATCCGCGGCGGTGGCCGGCTCATCGGCATCCAGTGTCTCGTCGATCGCCACGATCAGTTCCGATAGCTCATGCAGCCAGGCGAAGAACGGATCGTGCAGCACCAGATTCAGCAGTTGTCCGCTGGACTTGATGCGCTCCACGTCGTGGTCATAGCGCGCGCGCTCGGAATCGAGCAGCGACTTGTGATGTGCCAGCAGGACATGCCGTAGCTCCGTCAACAAACTGCGCGCCGCATCCGCCATGCAGACATGGTAGCGCGACTATTCGTGCCGCAAGGCATCCAGTCAGGTCCTGCATAGTCCTTTGACCTTAGCGGGGCCGGAACCGCTCGTCGATTTCCACCTGATAACCGCTGGCCAGCCGGTTGGTTTCGTTGGCCATTCCGACTACGGCCATCAACTCGCCGAACATGACATCCGACATGCCGGCCTTGCGGGCAGCCGCTGTGTGCGATGCAATACAATATGGGCACTGATTGCTGGCGCTGACGGCCAGGTACACCATCTCCTTCGTGAGCGCATCCAGCGCCCCCGGAGCCATGATCTGCTTGATGCTCTCCCAGGTGCGCCGCAGGGTGGCCGGATCGTGCGCCAGCGCCTTCCAGAAATTATTGATCCAGTCCGTCTGGCGGGTGGCCATGATATCGTCATATACGGCGCGCACTTCGGCGCCGGCATCGGCATATTCGATCATGTGGCGATTATACGCGAACGTGGAGTACGCGCTCGCGCGGCTTGATCCCAGGGACGCACTGCGATATCACTAATGAGTAATGCGTGGCGCTCTGCTGCTGATGACAGTCGTGCTGTCCGCGCGGGGAGATACCGCCCACTACGAGTTGCGCGGCCGTCTGCTTCCCGCCACACGCGCCTCTGTGTGGCTGCATGGCGCCACAGCCCCGTTCGAGGACAGTACCCTGGCGGACGACGAAGGGCGCTTCCGTTTTCGCGACTTGCTGGCAGGCACTTACACCCTGGGGGCGTTCGTTCCCGGACGCGGCGAGATGCGCCGCACCATTGAAGTGGGGCCCAGCCGGGCCGATGCCCGGAAGCGGATCGAGCTAACAGTGGAGTTCCGCGACGCGGAGTTCGAATCGCGCGACACTTTGCGCCGCGAGGCCATGGTCTCGGCCAGGGAGTTGGCCATTCCCGACCGCGCGCGCCGCGAGTACGAGGATGCCGAAAGGCGGCTTGCACGGCGCGACGTGGAAGGCGCCATCGCGCATTTCGAACGCGCCGTCGAACTGGCGCCCCAGTTCTCCGACGCTTGGAACCACCTGGGCACTATCGCCTATCAGGCGCGCGATTACACGCGCGCGGAGACCTGCTTCCGGAAGGCACTGGACGCCGACCCAAAGGCCTTTCAACCCCTGGTCAATCTGGGCGGAGTATCTCTTAACCTGAGTAAGTTCGAGGAAGCCCTTCAATACAACTTATACGCGGCGCTTACACGCCCTAACGACGCCCTGGCTAACTCGCAGCTCGGCATGAGCTACTTCTACTTAGATAAGCTGGACCTGGCGCAGAAATATCTTACCGCCGCCAAACGGCTTGACCCGGCGCATTTTTCCCACCCACAAGTGATGTTGGCGGAAATCGCCCTGCGCCGGCAGGACCGGACGGCGGCGGCGGCCGAGTTGGCGGAGTTCTTGCAGTATCATCCGGATTCGCCGGAGGCGGGCAAGATCAAGGAGAGACTGGAGCAGTTGCGCGGACAATCCGATCCGGGGCAAACCTTCGCGGCCACCGGCATGGCGAGCACCTTTTCGGAGACGCCCAGCCTTCCGGCGCTCGACGGCAATCCGTATAGTGTGTTGCGCACCGACGGTCGCCTCTATTTGCAAAGCCGCGATCGCGACGGGATTGTCCGGCAAAGCCGCATTGATGCCGCGATCGGCTCTGGCCGGCACGTGCGCGTCCTGTTGAGGCGGGCCGCGGACGGCGGATGGGTGGAACTACCGCTTGCCTGGTATGGTGCGGATGGCGGGCGATACGCCGCCAGCCCCGCTTTCGGCTTTACGTCGAATTGCCTGACTTGCCATGCCCGCCAGAACGGCGATCATCCGGCCGCGTTGGGCTGTGCGAGCTGTCACGGCATGGCCGGATCGAGCAAGCCCGGCCAGCAGGTGTGCCTGCAATGCCATCTCGAAGCCAGCGGGCCGAACTCCGGCCACGGAACCGCCGTCAGCTTTAAGAACGACGATAAGGGCACCGGCAAATTCGAATTAAACAGCGCCGCGTACCGCCTGCTGGAATCGCGATGTTATCAAGGCGCGGCGGGCAAGTTAACGTGCATCACCTGTCACCCGCCGCATAGTTTTTCGAAGACGCCGGCCGAATACCGGATGGTCTGCCGGGGTTGTCACCCGACCATGCACAATGGCGCGGCCCTGGATTGCACCCGCTGCCACATGCCCACACGTCAGGCGCAGGATGCGGCGCAGATGATGGTGACGGACCATCGCATCCAGCGGCCATTATAAGGGGCCCGCTTTGCCGGGCGGGATTGCGGAAGAAGGCTGTGGAGGCTGTTACAAAGGGCGGCGACCGTCGGCCGTGCGACTGCCCGTACTGCCGTATCCAGGCGAAGATTGCCCGTGCAAACGGCCAGCCGCGCTTCTCGCGTATGGAAGCGCGGCTACTTCGCGACCCGCCCCGGGGCGATGTCAGAACCTCTGGAACAGAGACATGAACGGGTATATGTACGTGGCCTTTGTGCGCCTCTTGCAGATAGGCGCCGGAAAACAGCGTTCCCACGCCAAAGCCCACACTGGTGCTCCTGGTCACGGTGACGGTCGATAGCATTTCGATGGTCTCGCCGACGTGTGCATTGGTGGCTTTGGTGTCGTAGACCGTGCGCGTGCCGGCGGCGTTGTAGAGGCCGTCCGCCGTGGACGCCAGCCACAAATCGCGCCCGTCCAGTTTCACTTTCAGCCTGCGTAGCGGAGCGAACTCCACGCCTGTGCGCAGGTCTTTGATGTTCTTCCAGCCAAACTGTCCGGTGACACTGTTCATCGGCTGATTGTAGCCATACATATTGTCGAAGGTCTCGCGGCTGTCATCTTTCCGCCCGTCGTCTCCCGATGCGTACGCATAATCGGAGCTAATACGGGGCGCCCAGCCGGATTGTGTAATCTTCCATCCGCCACCTGCCACCAGTCCGGCGGCGTTCAGACGATCGTTCGAGTAGTTGCCGAATTCGTGCAGCGCCTCAAAACTGTAGTCCACGCCTCCGCGCAGCTTGCCCACGATACGGCCCCCCGCCGCTAGCGTGTCCATCTCGCCAAGCACCTTATCCTTGCTAGCGACTCCAAGGGTGGTATGGGCGAAGAAGTAAGGCTCCACCGACGCGCCCGGCAGCAAGCGGCTGAACGCGTTATATTCTGCGAAGATGTGGTCGCCGGGCTTGTGCTCGTCGAACCCCGTCGGATTGACCAGTACAACCGAGCCGGCTACTATTTCGGTCTTTAAGAAGCTAGTGCTATAGGAACCGTGTACTACGTCGAAGGTTCTCGCCGTGTTCGCCCACCATACATCCGTCGCCGCCAGCAAACGGCCGGAACCGATGACCATCTCCTGCCTGCCAAGTTGAGCGTAAAAGCCGGGGCCCTCCCGCCTGCCTACTGCCATCCAGGCTTGGCGCAGATCGAAGGAGTCTGAAACGGTGTTCGAGGGTGGGGTTTCGTAGAACAACGCACGCGCGTCTTGCGCTTGCGCAAAGAATTGAAGCCATGGCGTGGGCGTGAACTGCAGGCCCAGACGTATCTGGCTCAGCACATAGGAACTGGCCGGCGTCGCGCTGAACGGCCCGTCGGTGGCCTCCCAGCGTTCCCTTATCGAGCCGCTGAACTTAAGCGTGCGTTCGAGATATCCCTTTTCGTCGGGCTGATCCGGTCCGCCGCTGGCGTCCTGCGCCTGGCCGTTGTCTACAGTCTGTCCCGCGCTTTGCGCTCCGGCGATGCTAGACAACCATACCCCACAGCCGACCAGGACCATCGATTTTTTAGTTTTCCTAAAGCAGTCATGTACCGCTTTTCGGTGGAATTGCGCAGAATGTGCGGTATCTTCCCCAGAGAAAGCGGATTTGAGAAAGCGCGGCTGTGGCTCTAAAGGTTTGTTCCCGATTGCCCGATATATATGAAAGCACCTGGGACTGCTGCGGATGCGGTTTACATCAGCTGCAGCCAGGCGATGGCGGCGGCCATCAGCAGGAACGACGATACGAAGGGGATGCGCCACTTGCGGCCGGAATCCTTGGGCCTAAATAGGATAACCGGCGGTTTCTCTTCCAGCAGTTTCGCGATTTCTCCCTCATCCACCGTCGCCTCTGCAGGCGCTGCGGCGGCTTCCTGCAGGCCGGGGGGCGCCGCTGCTGGTTCCCCTGTTGGCTTCGGGGCCATCGATACGAGCGCGGGCTTGCCGATGACATGCGTTGGCTCCGCTTTCGCTTCCGGTTCAGATTCAACCGCAGGCGAGGCGGGCGCTGCCGTGGCCGGCTCTGCCACGGCGTGCAGTTGGGCGACGGTTGGTGCGATCCCGCGCACGGCTTGCGCCGCAGGCTTCTCAAAAAGTTGCCCGAGGCCTGCGATCAGGTCTAGCACGCTCTGTTCGGCGCTGGTCGATTTTTGCCGCAAGCCGCTGATCGTTTCGAGCGCAGGAGCTGCCGCCTGCCGCGCGTGCGCCTCGCGCTGTTGCAAGCGGCTCTCGATCGCCCGCCAGACCTGCTCCGCGGCGCGATCGACGGTTTCCTCCGTGCTTCGTTGCAGTTGTTGTTCCAGCGCTTGGACGCGGGTTTCCAGAAGCGAGGCATACTGCAAGGCCTTTTCCAGATCGGACGAGCGGTCTAGTGTGCGGACTTCCAGTTCGTGAATTTCCGCGGCGAGTTTGGCTTCCATGGCCTGCCGCAGCCCGGCGACCGCGGAATCGATCTGGGCGGGAACGTTTTCCGGCGCCCGTTCCGCGCGCAACCGCTCTTCGAGCTGCTCGATCTGGGTGCGGTGTTGCTCCTGCGCTTCGCTGAAGCGAGCCTCGCTCTGCCGCAACTGCTCGCTATGACGCTCCTCAATCCCTTGCTGTTCAACCGCCATGCGGGCATCCAGGGACTCCCGCACGGCGTCCACGATAGCCTTGATCTTAGGCGGCAACTCCTCCTGCAACACGGTCAACTTGCGGTCCAGCGCGCCAACTTCTTCAGCGTGGCGCTGCAGGTCGTCCTCGACCGCCTGCCGGAAGCCGCCGGCGTTGGGCATCTCCGCGCGCAACGCGTTCAGTCCCTGTTCCAGACTCGCCATCCGGCCAGCCGTTTGTTGGTCGCCGGCCGAGATCCGCGCGTGCATGGAAGCTTCCACCGTTTCCACGATCTGCCGGATCTTGGGAGCCAGTTCTTCGCGCAGCATGGTCAATTTCGTTTCCAGTTGCTGCAGCGCTTGCTGCAAGGGCGCGGTCTGGCTCTGCTGGTGCTCCGTCAGTTCGCGCATCTCCGCGGAGAGCCTGCCCGACAGCGCCCACACCTCGCCCCGCAAGTTCGCCTGGAGTTCCTGCAATTCCTCGGAAGCGACGCCGTGCGACGACACACGGTTTTCGAGTTCCGTCATCTCCAGTGCGACGCGCGCCTCCATCGATTGCCGCACGGCCTCGATGATCTCACGAAACCTGGCCGGCAGGTTCTCCTGCAGCGCGGAGAGCTTCTGATCCCGGCCGGTAATCTGCTCGGCGCTGGCTTGCTGGGCCTCCGCCACATAGCCGCGAACTTGGGCTTCGATCTGTTGCATGGCTTTTTCGACGACGTTGGTCTGGGCGGCCGTGTGCGAGTACATCGCCTTTAAATCCAGGGCGATTTGCGCGTCGATTTCAGCCAGGCGCCGGTCCACTTGCCCGACGTGCTCCGTGAGACGGGCTTCGAGCGCCACGGTTACCTTTTCCAGCACCCGTCCGTCCAGGCCCTCGCCGAACTTCAGCAGGGCGTCTTTGTCGATAGTCTGTGTTTGCTCTTCCACTTTTCTCAGCCTTTCTGCAAGGGGACCAAGGTCTGTCACTTCATCCTCCCGCGTCTTGGAGCGTTCTTGTGCCAGTTTCATCGCCACGCCGAACAGGAAGCCTTCGCCAATTGCCAGAGCGAGGCTCCTGAGGAACGCGAACCGACTGGACCTCTCCACAAAACATAATTACCGACGGAATGTTTCAGTAAATGAGAATAATATTTATCATTATCCCGGAAAAATCGCTGAATTTGTACCGTCCTATGTACAGTAACAATTTATCCAATTGTCTTTACCAATTATTATAGTGTCCAAACGGCCTCCCTGTGCCAACGGTGACGGCAACTTGCTATCCTTAGCCCGATGGATTGGTTCGGTTCGCCGATTACGGGCCTCACTACCGGCATCGGGTTCATTGGCGGGGGAGCCATTATGCGCGGTAGAGGGAACGTCCACGGAACCGCTACTGCGGCCAGTATCTGGAACACGGGCGTGATTGGCGCGGCAATCGCCGAATCGCGCATAGAGATCGCCGTCATTCTGCCGAAGGCGCTGGAATGAGTCTGAAGGCCGGGTTGACATTTAGCGAGCCGCATAAGGTCGAACCCTATGCCGAGGCCCTGCGAAAGGCCGGTATTGAACCGGTTTTGATTTCTGCCGAGGATCCACGCTCGCTTTGCGGTTTGCAGGGCTTGTTGTTGACCGGCGGGACGGATCTCAATCCAGCCCGTTACGGCGCGCCGCCGCACCCCGCCAGCGAAGCGCCGGACGATAGGCGCGATGAACTGGAGACCCGGCTGCTAGCCGAGGCCCTGGCCGCCAATCTGCCGGTGCTGGCCATCTGCCGCGGGATGCAATTGTTCAACGTGGCGCACGGCGGCACGCTGACGCAGCATCTGGAGAACTCCGCGGCGCATGTGGTGCGAGGCGACGATCCGGCGCTGCCGGCCCACCAGATTCTGGTTGAGCCGGAGACGCGGCTGGCGGCCATCCTGGGAGCGGGTGCGCAGGCGGTCAATTCGCGCCATCATCAGGCGGTCGAACGCGTCGGCGCGGGGTTGCGTGTGACCGCCAGATCCACTCCGGACGGCGTCATCGAAGCGCTGGAGCGCAATGATCGTCGATTCGCTCTGGGCGTGCAGTGGCATCCGGAGGATCAGGCGCGGCGGGATGCCACCCAAATGAAGCTGTTTGAGGCTTTTGCGGCTGCGTTGCGGTAGGTGAAAGGTCCCGCCTACTGCACACGGGGACGGTTCTGCTCGTTCAGGACCAATCCGTCGAAAATGGCCAGAACTTGTTTCCGGTAGGTGTAAACGCGCTGCAGGTTCTCCCGGAAGCTGACCTCGAAGTCGTGTGCTCTCATCCACTTATCCAATAGCGTCCGGGGCACGTCGATGTCCTGGCGCAGAGCATCGACGGAATGCCCGCGCAGGAAGAGTCCGTAAAAGAAAGCCGCCTCCCGTTGTGGGGCCAGGGGATCGTATTCGTCTCGTACCGTCATAAATACGGTCTGGAAAATGCCAGTATACCCGTGCCGCCCGGATTTGGGCAAGTCCCCCCTTCGGGCAAAATTCCTCATCTCAGCTCTCCCACCTCTATCAATGATAATCCGCAGCCAACGTCTCCCGCTGCGGGCCGTCTAAATCGGGTACGGCCATTTTGCGGAAACATGGAGGATCGGGAAGATGGAGTGGATGCGAACATGCTTGCAGGATTTGCGTTACGCAGTCCGCAATCTGTTACGGTCGCGCGGCTTTGCGGCGGTCGCCGCCATTACCCTAACGATCGGCATCGGCGCCAACACGGCCATTTTCAGCATCATCGATACCATCATGTTGCGGCCGCTGCCATTTCGCGATCCCGCCCAACTGGTCCGGCTCTACGAGACCGAAGCGGCACCGGGCCACTATCCTTTCGCCGGCCCGGATTTCCTCGACTGGCGGGCGCAGAACAAGACGTTCCAGGATATGGCCTTGTTTGGCTGGTCGGGCGATATGAACCTGAGCGGCGAGGGGCGGCCGGACCATGTACATGCCGTCCCCACGCAGGCAAACTTCTTCGCCCTGCTCGGGGTGCAGCCGATCCTCGGGCGCACCTGGCTGCCCGGTGAAGATCGGCAGGGGAAGGATCAGGTGGCGGTCCTAAGTTACGGCCTGTGGCGGGAGCACTTCGCCGGCGATCCCGGGGTGGTGGGCCGCACCATCGCGCTGAACTCCAAAAAGTTCACCATCGTGGGCGTCATGCCGGCCAGTTTCCGCTATCCCTTCCAAACGCAAATGTGGATTCCCTTGGACATGGACTTCAAGAGCTGGATGGGCCAGCGCGGCAGTCACTGGGCCAACGCCATCGGCCGGCTGAAACCCGGCGTCCCGCTCGATACGGCGCGCGCGGACTTGAAGCTCATCTCGACGCGCCTGGAAAAGACCTACCCGGATTCCAACGATAAGGTAGGCTCGGCGGCCATGCCGCTGCACGACGACCTGGTGGGGGATTCGCGAGGCTCTTTGCTGATGATGCTTTCAGCTGTCGGATTGGTCCTGTTGATCGCCTGCGCGAACGTCGCGAACCTGCTGCTGTCGCGAGCCGTCGCCCGGCAGAAAGAAATGGCGGTACGCAGCGCGCTGGGCGCGGCGCGCGGACGTCTCCTGCGGCAACTGCTGACCGAGAGCCTGGTGCTGTCCTTGTCCGGCGGCGCCCTGGGATTGCTGGTAGCGTGGGTCCTGGTCGTGCTCGTATCGCACGCCAAGAACGTGGCCCTGCCCCAATTTGCAATCATCCAACTCAATGGCGAGGTGCTGGCCTTCACGTTTGCGCTGTCCGTGGTGACGGGCGTGTTGTTCGGCCTAGTGCCGGCGCTACGCACGTTGCGCACCGATCTGCACGAGGAGCTGAAAGGCGGTGCGGGTAGCTTGATCAGCCCCGGCAAGCGGCGCCGGTTCACCAGCAATGCACTCGTGGCTGGTGAAATGGCGCTCTCGCTGCTCCTGCTGGTTTCAGCCGGCCTGCTGCTCAAAGACTTCGCGCGTTTGCGAAGCCTGGATATCGGCGTGCGGCCGGAAGGTGTGTTCACGGCGGCAGTTCGTCTGCCCGACACGCAGTATAAGACCGGGGCGCAGCAGTTCGCCTTTTCCCAGTCGCTGGTGGAGAAATGCGGCCACATCGCCGGAGTGGACGCAGCCGCCGTCAGCACCGTGCTGCCGCTCGAAGGCGGCAGTAACTACTATGTCAAGCTGCGTGGGCAGACGTCCCAGCGAAGCAACTTGCTGGTGGAACAGCATTCCGTCAGCCGGGATTACTTCCGCGCCATGGGAGTGCGATTCCTGGAAGGTCGGAGCTTCGAGCCCGCCGATTTCGAGCGTGCGCAAGCGCTCGACACGCGCTTCGAGAAACTCCCCGACGGCGGCCGCATGCCGGACGCAGAGACTAACGCCCTGGTCTATCCGGCGGTGATCAACCAGGCGATGGCGCGGGCCTTCTGGCCGAATCGCAGTCCTCTCGGCCAGATGTTCTCGCAGGGCAGCGATCACGGTCCCTGGAAGCAGGTGATCGGCGTGGTGAGCGATGTCCGCCAGTGGGGCCTCGCGCACAAGCCTGTTCCAGAAGCTTACCAGGCCTTTACCGGCGACGGGCGGCTGTTCCTGGTGCTGCACACGTCGCGCCAGCCGTTGAGCCTGACGCCGGACGTGCGCCGCGCGCTGGCCCAGACCGATGCGAGCCTGCCGCTCTTCTCCGTACGCAGCATGGATCAGGTGATTGGCGAGAACGCCCAAGGCCAACAGTTCCTCAGCTTGCTGGTTGGCGCGTTCGCGGGCCTGGCCGTGCTGCTGGCCGCCGTGGGGATCTATGGCGTGCTCTCTTATGCGGTGACTGAGCGCACGCGCGAAATCGGCATCCGGATATCGTTGGGCGCCAGCCGCGGCCGCGTCCTGGGCCAGGTTATCGCGGAGGGTATGCGGCTTGCCATAGCAGGATTCGCGGTGGGCATCGCGGGCGCGCTGGCCGCCGGACGGGTGTTGACAAGCCTGCTGCACGAGGTGAAGCCGGGCGACCCGGCGATCTTCGCCGGCACCGCCGGCTTCCTGGCGTGCGTAGCGCTGCTGGCATGCTATATCCCGGCGCGCCGCGCGGCGCGCCTGGAGCCAATGACGGCGCTGCGTCACGAGTAAAGTCTGAAAGACATGTGGCCTGACGCGAGCGTCGGCACGAGTGCCGACGCGGCACGCACGAGTGCGTGCGCCACGAATTACTTCACCCGCTCGAGCGCCTGCTCGAAATCCGCCAGCACGTCGCGCCAATCCTCGATGCCCACCGAAACGCGTACCAGCCCTTCCCCGATGCCCGCCTCGTCGAGTTCCTGCGCGGACATGCCTGAGTGCGTCGTGGACTTCGGATGGCACACCAGCGTCTCCACCCCGCCGAGTGAAACGGCATTGAACCCGATACGCAAGCTGCGCAGAAAATCGAAGGCCGCCGCACGGCCGCCCTCGAAATCCAGCGAGAATATCCCGCCTGGATAAGCGCACTGCTCCTCGTAAATGCGCCGCTGTTCCGCGTCTTCGAACAGCGTCGGGTAGAGCACCCGCCGGATCTTGGGACGCCCGTGTAACGCCTCGGCCAGCCGCTGCGCATTCTTGCTCTGCCGGTTCATGCGCAACGCCACGGTGGGCAGCCGGCCATCCAGCATCCAGCATTCGTCGGGCTGCAGGATATTGCCGAACATGCTGCGCCGGGCCAGAATCTTCCGCATCAGTAGCGGGTCGGCCGAGAGCGCCACGCCCGCCACCATGTCGCTCATGCCCGAAAGATACTTCGTCCCGGAATACAGCACCAGGTCGGCGCCCAGCATCAACGGATGCTGGAAGGTTGGACCCAGAAATGTATTGTCCACCATCACCACCGGCCGGTCCGGATGATTCCTGGCAGCATCCGACGCGCGCCGGATGTCCGTCATCACCATGGTGGGATTGGCGGGGGTCTCCAGGCACACGATGCTCACGTTACGGGCCGACCGGATGGCGCGGTCGATAGCTTCGGTATCGCCGCTCGCCACCGGTATGCCTTGCACCCCGAAGGGCTCGAGTAAGCTATGGATCAGCCCCGTGGTGCCGCCGTAGAGCGGCGTCGTGTATACGATGGTGGTGCCCGGCCGCGCGACCGCCAGGAAGGCTGTCATGATCGCCGCCATCCCCGAATTGAATACCCCGGCGGCTTGTGCGCCCGGCTCCAGAGGCACCATCTTGTCTTCCAGAATCTCGGCATTTGGATGGGAGAAGCGCGAGTAGATCAGGTCCGCGCGCTCACCTTCCTCCGCTGGGATGCGGCCGGCCAAGACGGAAAATGCGTGTTCCGCTTCTTCGGGGCTGGAGAAGACGTACGTGGAGCTGCGAAACACGGCGGGCCGCGCGGACCCGAACGAAAGATGCGGATCGAAGCCGCGCGTGAGCACCGCTGTGCGCGGACGGACAGTGCCGTGCCTACCGTCAAGGTTTGCCATAATCGCTCCTATCCCGAGTGTACCGCCGCAGACCCAGGCCAAATGGTTAACAACTGCGCAACTGTATCCGCCGGCTCTAAATGCACTAGAATGGGAGCGGACCCTGTTATGGAAACGAACATCGGCATGCCCGTGCCGAATTTGTTCCGGCCTCACCCCAACCTGGGCGATGCCGTAAACCACAACTTCATTGCGTCCGAAGTAGAAGGCGGCGTGTTCCTGGACCGGCTGCCGGAGGGCGCGGTGCTGCGGGTCGAGACCCAGAATCGCGCGTATACGCTAGTGAATCGCGGCAACGGGCAGGCGCTCATTTCCGGGCATCCGACGTTTTGTCCCGAGCCGGTGCTGGTACATATCGAAGGGTCCAACTGGGGCGGGTCGATGCTGAAGGCGTCTTTCATCGGACGCGGCATGCACCTGGAGTTTCGCCACCCGGAGCACCGCACGATCATGACGTCGTGCATCGTGGATGTGCGCGCCGCTTAGACCGCCGCCGCGCCAGCCGCAAACCGGATTTCCGCAACACTGTCACAGCCGCCCAGGCTACCTCGTCAAAGATGATGGAGAGACGATATGAAATCCTACGTAGTGATCGGCGGCGGACTTGCCGGGCTCACTGCCGCCAACGAGCTGGCGGGGCAGGGCAATCGGATCACGCTTCTGGAACAATCCAGCCATTTGGGAGGCCGGGCCGCCACGCACAACGAAAACGGCTACTTATTGAACCTGGGGCCGCACGCCCTGTATCGCGGAGGCCGAGCGGCGCAGACGTTTCGCGAGTGGCGCATCCCGTTTTCCGGAGGAATTCCGCCAACGGCTTCGCGGGCGTACTTCGTCAGAGAGCGGCAGTTCTACCCGATGGTTACGAATCTTGGCGGCCTGCTCGCGACGCGCATGTTCAATTTCCGGGAAAAACTGGAGGTGTCAAATCTGCTGCGCTCCTTCACGGCGGCGAAGGCCAACCAGCGTGAGCGCATGGCCGATTGGCTCGACCGCCACGTCTCGACAGCTCGCGTTCGCGAATTCGCGGCCACTTTGATCCGAATTGCGACCTTCGCAATCGACCTGGATCTTCTGGATGCACAAGCGGCTCTGAACCAAATCGCCAGCGCACTGAAGGACAACGTACTCTACCTGGATGGCGGCTGGCAGACATTGGTCGATGGCCTGGCGCAACGCGCGCGCTCGCTGGGGGTGAACATCCGTTGTGGCGAGCCGGTTGCCAATGTCGACTCCATAGAAGCCACTGGGATCGTCCTGGCCGTCAATCCGGCCCAGGTTGAGAAGCTGACCGGCGTCCCCCTGCCCGCTGGCCTGCCGCTGCACATGGCCAGCCTCGACCTTGGCCTTGACGGCCTGCCTAAGGATGCGGCCAACGCGGCCTTCGCGCTGGACCGGCCGTTATAC
>DATKFU010000246.1:0-27623 GCA_035511215.1 Bryobacteraceae bacterium
GGAGGAGAAAGGAGTGTCCCCTTAGCCGATCGCGCCGAACTCGACCGGCTGCTCGACGAGCATTTCCAGGAACTCACCGAGTTAGTTAAAGGTCTGGCCGTGTTAGGCGAACTGACCCCGCGTTCCATCGACGCGATTTCCAGTTATGGCGAGCGTCTGTCCAGTTACATCGTCTCGCTGGCCTTCCGTCACTTCGGCATGGACACCGCCCACCTGGATTCGCGCCAGGTGATCGTCACCGACCGCCGCCACACGCAGGCCGCGCCGCTCTATCCGGAAACCTATGCGCGCCTGGCCGCGGTGGTGCCCGCGCTTGCTGACAATAAAGCTAATAATAAAGCCGAAAACAAAATCGTAGTGATGGGCGGCTTCATCGCGGCCACCGAGGATGGCGTCACCACTACGCTCGGCCGCGGCGGTTCGGACTTCACCGCTTCCATCGTAGGTGCCGGCATTGGCGCCGAAGAGATCCAGATTTGGACGGATGTGGATGGCATGCTCACGGCCGACCCCACCATCCTGCCCGGCGGCCATCGTGTGAAGACCATCTCCTTCGCCGAGGCCGCCGAACTGGCTTATTTTGGCGCCAAGGTGCTGCATCCCGCGACCGTAGTGCCGGCCGTCGAAAAGAACATCCCGGTGTTGATTTTGAATTCGCGGCGGCCCGAGGTGTCGGGTACGCGCATCGTCTCCGCAGCCGTGCCCTGCCGCAACGTGGTGAAGTCCATCGCGTGCAAGCGCAAGATCACGCTGGTGAACGTGCATTCAACGCGCATGCTGATGGCGCACGGCTTCCTGCGCCGCATCTTCGAAGTCTTCGATCGCCATGAAACGGCCGTGGACATGGTCTCTACGTCCGAAGTCAGCGTCTCCCTCACCATCGACAACACCAACGCGCTCCATGCCATCTGCCAGGAACTGAGCCAGTTTTCCGAAGTGTCCATCGAAGACGGCCATGCCATCGTTTGCCTGGTGGGGGATAATATACGCTACACGCCGGGTGTGGCCATGCGCGTTTTCGGCGCGCTCGACGGCATCAACATTCGCATGATTTCGCAAGGAGCTTCGCTGCTGAATCTCAGCTTCGTGGTAGCCGAGCAGGACCTTTATCGCAGCGTGAAGGCGCTGCACGGCGAGTTCTTTGCCGATCTCGACCCCGAGGTCTTCGATGCCGCCTGACAGCGAAGTGGGGCAGGCTCCCAGCCTGCGGCGGCCTCGTAGGCCGCCATCGAACCTGGCCATCGTCGGCTACGGCAAAATGGGCCGCCTAATCGAGCAGTTCGCGCCGGAATACGGTTTCGCGGTGGCGCTGAAGCTCGATGAATTCAACAACCCGGCCTTCGAAGCCGTGACGCAGGCCAACTTCGAAGGCATCGACGTGGCCGTGGATTTTTCCATCCCCGCCGCGGTGCCGGAAAACGTGGAACGCATCGCCGCGCTGGGTGTGAACATCGTCGTGGGCACCACCGGCTGGCTCGGCGAACTCGAGCGCGTGAAAGCCGCCGTCGAGTGTCACGGCATCGGGTTGGTCTGGAGCCCCAACTATTCGATCGGAGTGAACGTCTTCGTCCGTCTGGTATCGGAAGCCGCTCGGCTGCTGGCGGATGAGCCTTCGTACGGCGCGTGGGCCTGGGAAATCCATCATTCGACGAAGAAGGACGCGCCTTCCGGCACACTGTTGAAGTTGGTCGAAGACATGCATAAGGCCGGTTTCGGGCGCCCCATCGACGTGAGCGCCAATCGCGCGGGCGCGCACCCCGGCACGCATGAAATCGGATTCGATTCAGCCGCCGACACCATCACCCTGCGGCACACCGCCCGCAGCCGCGAAGGCTTCGCCCGCGGCGCACTGAAAGCCGCGCAATGGCTGGCCGGGCAAAAAGGCTTCCACGAATTCAGCGAGGTGCTTTTCAAATGAAAACCCATCACCGTTTCACAGGCTGCGGTACAGCGCTGGTCACTCCTTTCCGCGCCGACCAGTCGCTTGATGAAGCAACCCTGCGGCGCCTGGTCCGCCGCCAGATCGACGCCGGCATCAGCTTTCTGGTCCCGTGCGGCACCACGGGCGAAAGCCCCACGCTGACTCGCGAAGAGCATCTGCGCGTTGTCGAGATCGCCGTCGAAGAGGCTAAGGGCCGCGTGCCTGTGCTGGGCGGCGCCGGCGGTTACAACACGCGCGAGGTCATCGAACTGGCGCGAGAACTGGAAAACCTCGGCGTGGATGGCATCCTTTCCGTCACGCCCTACTACAACAAGCCCACGCAGGAAGGCCTCTACCAGCACTATAAGGCGATAGCCGCGGCCATCCGTCTGCCTATCGTTGTGTATAGCGTGCAAGCGCGCACCGGTGTGAACGTCGAGCCCGCCACCCTCGCACGCCTGGCCGCCATCCCCAACATCATTGGCGTGAAGGAAGCCTCCGGCAACATCGCGCAGATGGCCAGTGTCATTCACCAGGTCCCGCCGGACTTCATCGTGCTCTCGGGTGACGATGCCATTACCCTGCCGCTGATGGCGCTGGGCGGGCGCGGCATCGTCTCCGTGGTATCGAACGAGATTCCCGCCGAAATGGCGCAGCTCGCGCAACTCTGCCTGGCGGGCGATTTCGCCGGCGCGCGCGCAATGCAGCGCAAGTATCTGCCGCTGATGGAAGTCAACTTCATCGAGTCGAATCCCATTCCGGTGAAAGCCGCGCTGGCGCTCATGGGTCTGCTCGAACCCGTTTATCGGCTGCCGATGGTACCTCCCAAGGAGGAGAACCTCACCAGGATCGAGAGAGTGCTGGAGTCCGTCGGCCTGTTAGGGAGGGCGACCGTTGCTGGCTGACATGGAAGCTGAAATCGAGTACCTCTTCGACCACAAGCCAAGCGCGTACACTGAAGAGCATTTCCGGCTGTTCTACGACTTCAAGGACGCGCTGAACCAGGGCCGCATCCGCGCCGCCCAACCCGATGCGGCCGCGCCGAGTGGCTGGCGCGTGAACGGCTGGGTCAAGAAAGGCATCCTGCTGGGCTTCCGGATGGGCAGCGTAGTGGACATGTCGATCGACGCCACGCGCCAGCCTTTCTTCGACAAATCAACCTACCCGGTGAAGCGGTTCCCGCCCCAAAGCGGAGTGCGTATCGTACCCGGCGGATCGAGCATTCGCGATGGCGTCTACATCGGCAAGGGTGTCACCTGCATGCCGCCGATGTACATCAACGTGGGCGCGTATGTGGACGATGGCGCCATGGTCGACTCGCACGCGCTGGTGGGAAGCTGCGCGCAGATCGGCAAGAACTGCCACATCTCGGCCGCCGCGCAGATCGGTGGAGTGCTCGAACCGGTGGGCGCGTTGCCGGTTATCGTCGAGGACGAAGTGCTGGTGGGCGGCAACTGCGGCGTGTACGAAGGTGCGGTAGTCAAGAGGCGCGCCGTGTTGGGCACGGGCACCATACTGAATCGCTCCACACCGGTCTACGACCTGGTGCGCGGAGTCGTCCACAAAGCCACCGATGACGAGCCGCTGATCGTACCGGAAGAGGCCGTGGTGGTAGCGGGCTCGCGCGCCATTACGGCCGGCCCCGGAAGAGACTGGGGCATCTCCGTCTACACTCCTGTTATCATAAAGTACCGCGACAGCCGGACAGACACCAGGATCCAACTCGAAGATCTCCTAAGGTAACTCCGCGGTTTTGTCCGCGTGCATCAGTGTGCAACCGTGTGCATCGTGGTTCCATAGTTCTTTATGTCCTTCACTCTCGATTCTAAAGTAGCGCTCATCACCGGCTCGGGACGGGGCATCGGCCGCGCCATCGCCGAGAGGCTCGCGGCCGCGGGCGCCGCCGTAATGATCAACGATCTGGATCCCGAACCGGCCGCGGAAGCCGAGGCCGCCATTCGCCAATCCGGCCGGGCCGCGGCGCATCTGGCGGGCGACGTCACCGCGCCGGATTTCCCGCAAAAGCTCGTGGAGGCCACACTCACCACGTTCGGGGGTCTGGACATCATCGTCAACAACGCCGGCTACACCTGGGACAATGTCATCCAGAAGACCACCGACGAGCAGTACATGGCCATGCTCGGCATTCACCTGGTGGCGCCGTTTCGTATACTTCGCGCCGCTTCCACATACATCCGCGATGCGGCTAAGCGCGAGGCCGCCGAGGGCCGCCGCGTGATGCGCAAGGTGGTCAACATCACCTCCATCGCCGGCACCGATGGCAATGCGGGACAGGCGGGATATTCGTCCGGCAAGGCGGGCGTCATCGGCCTGACCAAGACCATGGCCAAGGAGTGGGGCCGCTATAACGTGAACGTCAACGCCGTGGGCTTCGGCATGATCGAGACGCGCCTGACGCAACCGCTCACCAACGCGGGCGCCACCATCGATGTGCAGGGCCGCCAGATCGCAGTGGGCGTGCAGCCCAAGATGCTCGATGCGCTGAAGGCGGTCTGCCCGCTGGGCCGCGCCGGCACGCCCGATGAAGCCGCCGGAGCCGTGCTGTTCTTCTGCTCCCCGCTCTCCGACTATGTGACCGCCGAGGTGTTGATCTGCGGTGGTGGAATGCACTTCTGATGTGCCGTTTATTGTTAGCCGACGACGACGTCCAGCAACTCGGGATTCGCAAGCTGCTGCTCGAGGCAGCCGGTCACGAAGTCGCCGTGGCCGAGGACGCGCCTGCAGCCCGCCGCCTGCTCGAAGAACTGCGGCCGGACGTGCTGGTGATGGATCTGCGCCTGCCGAAATTGAAGGATGGGTTGAGCCTGATCCACTCACTGGACGGCCAGCGCCTGGCGGCCAAAATCATCGTGCTTTCCGGCTGGCCGGAAGAGCTTTGCGACCTGCCCGAAGAGAAGCTGGTCTGCTGCGTCCTGGGTAAACCGATCCGCAACGACGATCTGCTGGAAGCCATTAATGCAGCAGTTTCTGCGCCCGCTCGTAGTCTTCCGTCAGCCGCTTCGTGATCTTGTCCGCTACGTCTGAGCTGGCGCCGCGAAACTTGCCACCCATGCTTTCCTGCGTGGTGGACCAGATCACGTCGCCGTCCTTAGTCACCAGGCGCACCGCGGCATTGGCCTCGTGCCGCCGTTCCACGGAGTGGCTTGATTCGCTGTCTCCGGCGCCCAGGCCCATGCTCCGGGTCGCCCGGTCGTCGGTACGGGTGCCTCCGCGCAGGGCGGCGTCTTCTTCCGATTGGCTGCTGCTCATGCTGCTGTGCACATTCAGACTGTCGCTTGACGTATGCGTCTCGTTGAAGACCAGATCCTCGCCAGAGCCGCGCAGGATGGCGTCGGCCTTTTCCTGGTTCTCGGTAATCGTGAAAAGCTTCGAACCCTCCAGTCCATTGATGATCATGTCCCGCATTTGGGCCGCGGTTTCGCCGCCCGAGAAGCGATCTACGAACACGCGCCGCAGCGTCAGTAATTGCCGCAGGCCGCCCGTCTCGAGCGCAGCGGATGAGGCGGGCGGTGCGGCAGGCGCCGGCGCCGGGATGGAATCGGCCGGTCCGAACAGCAGCGCCCCCAGTACCAGTATGAGAGCGGTCATGCATCAGCCTCTCCCCTTGCGCGCTTCATCGTCGGTGACTTCCACGCGGCGGCCGGTCTTGGCCTCCATCTCGGCCAGAACCGCGCGCACGTCGCTCTTGCCGACCTGCAGTACCAGCGCCTGTTGGCGGCCGTTGGCGTCGGTATAGCCCACCGTGACGAAGTGCTTGCGCGATTTGCTGAGCAGAAACAGCGGCGAAATCAAAATGGTTTCGGCGTAGCGCCGGCCGACGTGCTGGCCGTACTCGAGGGTGTTCACCTTGTCGTACGGGACATGCAGCGTCAACAAGTGTGTGACGAAGAGCATCTCCCGGTCGCCGGTCATATCCACACGTACGTCGCACTTCGCCGGGAATTCGGATACCGTGGTCCCGGTCAGGTAGGCGTGCGCGCCCCCGGCGGGTTGGGCGGCCGGCAGGCCCCACGGTAGCGCACAGCACGCCATCAGCATGGGGAACGCCCATGCTCGTTTGGATGTAAGAATCATGAAACAACATAGTGGCCGGGAGCCGCCAGTTGTCTCAAGATACGGCGGGACCGTTCTATTTCTTCGATTTCCCGGCCAGCAGGCGGTCGATCTCCAGATTCAGGCCGTCGCCTTCAAAGATGTTGCGGGTGTTGAATTCATAGCCGAAATCGTTGCGGATGGTCCCCTGGCCATCGATCAGAAACACATGCGGCACGTTGACCTTCGGGTTCTGCGGCGTGGCCTTCAGATATGACGCCGAGACCTGCCCGCAGTCGAACAGCACGGGATACGCGATACTGTGCCCGGCCACAAAGTGGGCAACGGCGTTCTGGTTGTCCGGAGGAATGGTGATCGATAAGACAGCCACCTTGTCGCCATACTTGGCCTCCACCTTGCCCAGGACATCCGCCAGTTGCTGGCAATGCGGGCAGGTGGTTTGGATGATGTCGATCAACACCACTTTGCCACGGTAGTCCTGCAAATCGTGTTGTTGCCCGTGCAGGTCGGGCAGGGAGAAGCCCGGCGCGCGGCGGCCGGACAGTTCTCCCGAAGCGGATAACAATGCCGCGCAGGCCAGTAAACCGAAAACGTATCGCATCAGATCAAACTTAACATTACTCGAAGCACGACTCAAAACATGCTAGCCTGGAACCTGGTACTGCCAGTGTCTGTCCGCTAAAAGTCGATTCCCTGCGAGCCGTCTGAGCTGACGTTTGAAGACTGCTCGCGGCGAATCGATTCCAATCGACTCTCAAACAAAATCACTTTGCAGGAGAATTGGAATGCGGGATTCCTTTGACTTGACGACGATTGGTGCGACGGACGCAGTGTTTGAAGCCTTTCAACCTTACGCGGCACGCGGCCTGCTGCTGGCGCGCGTGTCGGTGGTGCATAGCGATCGATACCGGCTGTACACGGCGCAGGGCGAGATGGCCGCGGAAGCCATCGGCGCGCTGCTGTTCCGCACGGAACGATCCGCCTGGCCCGCGGTGGGCGACTGGGTGGTGGCGCAGGCGTTGGGGCCGCACGAAGCAGCGCACGAAGCGGCGCAAGAAGCCATGATCCACGCCGTGCTGCCGCGGCGCACGATGTTCTCGCGGCGGGCCGCAGGGGATCGCGAACAGCAGCAGGTGCTTGCCGCCAACATCGATATGGCGCTGATCGTCTGCGGGCTCGACCAGGATTTCAACGTTCGCCGCATCGAGCGCTATCTGACCCTGGCGCATGCCAGCGGTGTGGAAGCGGCTATCGTCCTGAACAAATCCGACGTATGCGCGGACTTGAGTGCGCGTCTCGATGAAGCCTCTCGCGTGGCGGGGGGCGCGCCGGTGGTGGCGATCGCCGCCCGCGAAGCGCGGGGCATCGAACCGGTCCTGCGCCTGTTGCGGCCGGGGCTGACGATGGCCCTGCTGGGTTCTTCCGGAGTCGGGAAGTCCACGCTGGTGAATCAACTCCTCGGCGCGGAACGGCAACTCGTCCGGGAGGTGCGCGAAAGCGACAGCCGCGGCCGGCACACGACCACTTATCGGGAACTGGTGCCGCTGCCGCAAGGGGGCGCGCTCATCGACACGCCGGGCATGCGCGAACTGCAGTTGTGGGCGGACCAGAATAGCCTCGACTCCGCCTTCGCTGAAATCGCGGACCTGGCGGCCGAGTGCCGCTTCCGCGATTGCAGCCATGTGGTGGAACAGGGCTGCGCGGTGCAGGCCGCCATCGAAGCGGGCGAACTGGACGGTTCCCGATGGGAGAGCTATCGAAAGCTGCGCGCGGAAATCGCCTGGCACGCGCGGCAGACCGATGTGCAGGCGGCGCAGGCACAGAAGAAGAAATGGAAGGCGATCCATAAGGCCATGCGGGTGGATCACAAGCGGGAATCGCGGACGTGATCGGCGCTGCCGGCAGTCTACAATGGCTCAGTGGACCCACTGCTTTCCGAGGCTGCCGCGCGTGCGGCCCGCTACCTCGCCGCCATCTCCGGCCGCCGCGTCGCGCCCCTGGCCGACGACGTCGCCCGTCTCGGCGATTTGGGCGGACCGCTGCCGGAACACCCTGGCGACCCCGCCGCAGTGCTCGCGCTGCTGGATCAGTGCGGCTCGCCTGCCACCGTAGCCACCGCCGGCGGCCGCTATTTTGGTTTCGTCATCGGCGGCGCCCTGCCCGCCGCGCTGGCCGCCAACTGGCTGGCCGGAGCATGGGACCAGAATGCGGCGCTGCGGGTCATGTCGCCGGTGGCCGCGGCCGTCGAAGAAATCGCACTGGCATGGACGCGCGAGATCCTGGGACTGCCACGCTCCACCGGCGCGGGCTTCGTGACCGGCGCGACCATGGCCAATTTCTCGTGCCTGGCAGCGGCGCGGCACGCGCTGCTCGATCGCGCCGGTTGGAACGTCGAGGAGCGCGGCTTGTTCGGCGCGCCGGAGATCACCGTCGTGGTGGGCGATGAAGTCCACGTATCCGTGCTGAAGGCGCTCTCGCTGTTGGGGCTCGGCCGTTCGCGAGTGGTGCGGGTGCCTGCCGACGGGCAGGGCCGCATGCGTGCCGACGCGATACCCACGCTCGACGCGCGCACCATCGTTTGTATTCAGGCCGGCAATGTGAACACCGGCGCGTTCGATCCGGCCGTCGAGGTTTGCGCGCGCGCCCAGCAGGCGGGCGCCTGGGTCCATGTGGATGGCGCATTCGGTTTGTGGGCCGCCGCCTCACCCAGGTACGCGCCGCTGATGGAGGGCTTCGCCCACGCAGATTCCTGGGCCACCGACTGCCACAAATGGCTCAACGTGCCTTTCGATTCCGGCCCGGCGCTGGTACGCGAACCCGAGCATTTGCGCGCGGCCATGGCGATCAGCGCGGCATATCTCCAAGCTACAGGGCAGGACCTGAATGCCCGCGAGCCCGCTTATTACACCCCGGACGCCTCCCGCCGGGCGCGCGGCGTGGAAGTGTGGGCGGCCTTGCGGTCGTTAGGGCGCAGCGGCCTCGCCGGCTTGATCGAACGGAACTGCCGTCTGGCCGCGCGCTTCGCCGAGGGTCTGCGCCAGGCAGGCTTTGCCATCCTGAACGACGTGGTGCTGAACCAGGTGCTGGTCTCGTTCGGAGGCGCCGCAGTCACCAGGCGAGTCGTCGCCGCGGTCCAGAGCGACGGCACTTGCTGGTGCGGCGGCACGGAGTGGCAAGGCCGCGCTGCCATGCGCATCAGCGTATCCTGCTGGGCGACCACCGAAGACGACGTCGACCGGAGCCTGGCGGCTATCTTGCGCATCGCCCGGGCGCAAACTCGCTACTCGTAACGCAACGCGACCATAGGATCGACGCGCGTGGCCCGCCGTGCGGGGATGTAACTCGCCAGCAAGGCCGCGCCGATCAGCACCGCGGCCATCAAGGTGAAGGTCAGCGGGTCGAACGAGCTGACATGGAACAATTCATGCCTCAGCAGCCGGCTCGCGATCAGCGATACGGCCAGCCCAATCGCCGCGCCGGCGCCGGCCAACCGCATGCCCTGGCCCAGCACCAACCGCAGAATCTCGCCGCCTTGCGCGCCCAGCGCCATGCGTACGCCCAGCTCCTGCGTGCGCTGGGTCACCGCATAGCCGATCACGCCGTACAACCCGATCACGGCCATCAGCAGCGCCATGCCCGCGAAGACGCTGAGCACCGTCACCACAAAACGCCGCGGCGCGAGCGAACTGTTAACCATTTCAGGCAGCAGCCTCACTTGCGAAACCGGCTGCGTCGAATCCACCGTGCGTACCGCGCCGCGAATGCCGGCCGCCAGACGCGCCGGGTCCGAGGGCGTGCGCACCATAAACCTCATGAACGGCGGCGGAGACTGGTAAATCGGGAAATAGTACCTGCCTTTGACGTCTTCGCCGCCTAGATCCGCGTTCTTCACGTGGCCCACCACCCCGACGATGGTGTGCCACGTCCGGCCCCAGCGGATGTGCCTGCCGATAGGATCTTCATTCGGCCAGTATTGCCGGGCGAGGGCCTCGTCTACGAGGGCTACCGCCTCCGTATCCTGGCGGTCGCCGTCGGTGAAGACGCGGCCCCTGCGAATGGGGATCTTCAGCGTGGCGAAGTAGTCCGGGCTGACCCAACTGATGTCGCCATGCGGTCCCGGATCGCCGGGCGGCGTGGGCCGGCCTTCAATGGAAAAGGATGCCGAACCGCCGTCGCCGCTGAATGGCACTGGAATGGCGCCGGCCACCGCAGTCACGCCGGGTAGGGTGGCGAGGTTGCCCAGCACGGCGCGGTAGAACGCAATACGCTTGCCGGGATCGGCATAATGCGTGGCCGGCAGCGACAGACCGGCGGTGATCACGCCTTGGGGTTCAAATCCGGGATTGACGTCTTCGAGCGCGGCCAGGCTGCGCAGAAACAACCCCGCGCCGACCAGCAAAACCAGCGCCAGCGCGACTTCGGCGACCACCAACGCGGCGCGCAGGCGTTGGCGTCCCAAGCCTCCGGTATTGGCGCGGCCGCCTTCCTTCAGCAGTTTGTAGCGGTCGAGGCGTGAGATTTGCCAGGCGGGCGCGACGCCGAACAGAATCCCGGCGGCGATGGCTGCCAGGGCCGTGAAGGCTAGCACCGCCGGGTCCATGCGGATACCGACTGCTATGGGGAGACCCTCCGGTGCCAGGGCCAACAGTCCCTTCATGCCGGCGAAAGCCACCCCCAGGCCGGCCAGCGCACCCGCGAAGGCCAACATCAGGCTCTCCGCCAACGACTGGCGAATGAGGTCCCAGCGGCCCGCCCCAAGCGCTGCGCGGATAGCAATTTCCCGGCTCCGCCCGGATGCGCGCGCCAGCATCAAGCCGGCGATATTGGAGCAGGCGATCAGCAGCACAAAACCGACCGCGCCCAGCAGCACCAGCATGGGCGTCTTGGTATCGCCGGCGATGAAATCCGTGAAAGGCAGCAGAAACATGCCCCAGGCGGCGTCCTTGGCATAGGCTCCGCCCTGGGCGCCGTTGTTGCGCAGGCGGCTGCTGAGTACCTCCACGTAAGCATTGGCGGACGCGAACGAGAGGCCCGGCTTGGTCCGCGCCACGGCCTCGTAGCTTTCGTTGAAACGGTTGCCTTCGGTGTATTGACTGTTGGCCAGGCCCAGCGGAACCCAGAGATCCACATCCACTGGCCAGCGGAATTCCGGCCCCATCACGCCCACGATGCGATAATTTAGCTGGTTCATCTCGATGGTGCGGCCGATCGCGGCGGCATCCTGGCCGAAGAGCCGCTTCCATGCGGCGTATGACAGCACCACTTCCTGGTTGGCGTTGGGCCGGTCCTCCTCCGGCTGAAACACGCGCCCCAGTTTGGGTTTCGCGCCGAAAACATCGAACCAGCGCCAGGTGACGCTGGCGCCGCGCAGCCGTTCGGGAACCGTGGAGCCGGTATAGTTGAAGTCGCTGTGATCGATCAACGCGGCCGAATCGAACTGCTGCGTGCTGTGCTGAACATCGGCGAAGTCGGGGATAGACACGCCGATGTTGTGCAGCGCCAGCTTGTCGTAATGCACACGCAGGGAAACGATGCGTTCGGGGTGCGCCACGCCGGCCGGATTCAGCAGAACCTGGTTGACGACGCTGAAAATGGCGGTGTTCGCGCCGATTCCCAGGGCCAGCGTGGCGACCGCCACCACGGTGTAGCCGGGCGTTTTCAGAAGCGCGCGGACAGCGTAGCGGGAGTCTTTCCAGAGTGCGGGCATACTCCTAATACTCGCATGGGCCTATTTGGTCACGCTTCATCTCGCAAGCCCGGCGACGAACAAATACACCACTGGCAGCGTGAATAGTGTGCTATCTACGCGGTCCAGCCAGCCGCCGTGGCCGGGCAGCAGCGTGCCGCTGTCCTTCACGCCGGCGCCGCGCTTCAGGGCGGATTCGCAGAGGTCGCCGAACTGTCCGGCCACGTTGGCCACCGCAGTGAGCGCAAGTGCGGCAGCCGGCGGAACTGCGGGAATCGCCGAGCGCAGGAAGAAGAAGCCGAATACCAGCGATGCCGCGAGCGATGCCGCGGCGCCCTCCCAGGACTTGCCCGGGCTGACAATGGGCGCCAGCTTGTGCCGGCCCACCGCGCGGCCCACGTAATACGCGCCGATGTCTCCAATCCAGTTCAGGACCAGCGCGTACAGCAGCCAATACCGGTTTTGGGCGGCGAGCAGAGGAGCAAAACGCCAGCAGCCGAAGACATAAACAACGCCCAGCAGCAGGAACGCGGCGCGCGCGATGCCGGCCCGCAGATCGTCGGCGCGTAGCGCCAGGCTGAGCGCAATCAGCGCCACCGCAACGATCGTGAGCTCTACGTAGCCGTCGCCGCGCAATACCAAAACCAGCAATCCCGCCCCGTAGCCGAGAGGGCCGGGCTGGGCGGGCTGATACGCCGCCGCAATAGCGGAGTATTCGTAAAAGCACAACAGCGCCACTGCCGCGGTGACCGCCAGCACGGCCCACAGCGGGGACCAAAGAACCACATACGTTACCAGCGGAAAAAGGACCAGCGCCGTGAGGACCCGCTTCATCTGGCAGGCAGCACGGCGATCATTTCGTCGGCATCGGCGGACCGCGCGCCGTTCAGCGGCGTCGCGCTCAATCCGCCATAGCGGCGGTCGCGCTTCTGGTATTCCAGAACCGCCCTGAGCAGATGGGTGCGGCTGAAGTCCGGCCACAGCGTCTCCGTCACGTAGAGCTCCGCATACGCAATCTGCCAGAGCAGGAAATTGCTGAGACGCATTTCGCCGGAGGTTCGGATCAGCAGGTCGGGATCGGGAGAGGCGCTGGTATACAGGTGCGCGGCGATCAGTTCCTCGTCCACGCGCAGCGACGAGAGGCGCCCTTCCATCCGGGCCAGTTCGATAATGGAGTTGACCGCATCCACGATCTCGGTGCGGCCGCCGTAGTTGATCGCCAGGTTGACGAGCAGGCCGCCGTTGGCGGCAGTGGAATCCACCACCGCGTCCAATTCGCGCCGTACATCGGGGGGTAGCGCGTCCAACCTGCCGATGGCCTGCAGCCGGATGTCGTTTCTCTGCAGTTCCGGCAGCTCCTTGCGCAGGTAGAAGCGCAGCAGGCGCCACAAGGTTTCCACTTCGGCGCGGGGACGCTTCCAGTTCTCCACCGAAAAGGCGTACAGCGTGAGGGCCTGGATGCCCAGGCGCGCGCACGTTTCGACCGTGCTGCGCACCGGCCCGACTCCGGCCCTGTGGCCCGCTACGCGCGGCAGCCGCCGGCGCGCGGCCCAGCGTCCGTTGCCATCCATGATGATGGCGATGTGCGCCGGCAGTCTGTCCGGATCGATTGCGCCGGCAAGCTCCCAATCCCCATCCCCGGGGCGGAGGGATTCCAATAAGGCCTTCATGCGGTAAACCTCATATTACAACAGAGTGTAGGGCTGTCCGGGGAGAAACGGGCGGCGAACGCAGCTGTGAGTAAAAGCCCGGCGTGGAGTTGGGGCCGAAAAGCGACGGCTCCGTGGTGGTTCTCGCTGACGCTTATCCGGACTCGACGATGAGATTCGCGTATTGAGTGGTGTCGCTCGTTCGAATCAAGCCGATCGCCTGCGGCACACGCTTCTTAAACTGAACGTGCGGTTCGAAGACAAGCGGGACGCCGGAAAGCGCCTGCTCGAATTGCAGCCGTATATCGTTGCCATTCGTGGAGAGGAACTCCTCGGCCATGAACGCCCTACTGGCCGTGAAGTTGGACCGGATCGCCCGCACCACGTCGAGCACTCTGGGAATGTCGTCGACCAGGGAGATGTCAATGGTCTCTATCTGCGGCCAGAACGGAAAACCGCGATCGGCGATCACCAGCGTATTCGTATGGCGGATGCGGCTCAGAAGGGAGTTCAGCGCAGGGTTCAGAATGCCGGTTTTCAACAAAACTATTCGGTCCTCACTCTGACACGCATCGCACCCGGCACTGGCTCTTCGGAAACTACAATCATGTATCCGCCGCCGCACCCGGAATACATGGCGCCGGGGTACTGGGATTGAAACCAGGAAAGAATACCGTTCAAATCGATGCTAATGGCCGGATGTTGTGTGGTGTGCGGCAAAATAGCTTCCCAACACCGCATGCAATGGTTCATGGCGGCGCCGAGACGGCGGACGTCGGTGTTTACGATGGCGTCGAAACAGTCCTTGCCGGTGCGGCCCAATTGCGCGATCCATTCCGGATCGAGGTTTCGGATACCTAAGGGGCTGTAGCCGGCGGGACGCTGGTTGATGGGAACGAGATGGAAGACGTCTTCGACCCAACGCGCAATCTCCGGGTCGCGGTTGGATTCGACATGGACGGGAAACCTTCCCCCTTCGACGCCGGCATCATAATCGAGGCGGCTCACGCCGGGATAGAGCAGGCCAATCATGTCCTGCGAGCCGGATGGCTCGTCCTTCCCGGCATTCTCCGCCCAGTACAACTCGCGGACCAGCTCCGCGCGAGGCCGGTTCGGGAGCACGCCGTTCCACAAGCCGGTGGCAATCCGGCGCGTACTGCTGGCCATGCCGCAGCGATCCATGAACCAGCAAGCCGGCTCCAGCGCCACTACGACCATGGATCCGGGCGGATCCGGATTATGCCTGGAGATGAACGGCTGGTCGATCCACCCGCCCGCCAGCGCCATTCGATTTGGGATTTCACTGGCGATGAAAGCGAGATCCCCGCTCTGGCGCCCGCCACCCCGCCCATCCGCGAGCTGCGCAGGTAGGACTGTCTCAATAGTGGTGGGAGGCTCCACGGCTAGTCCTTCACTACGCGCTTTCCCGCCTTGCGGTCCGCGTACTGTTGAGCAATCCACGCGTAAGTCTTCTCCATACCTGCACGGAGCGGCGTGTGGGGTTCCCAATCGAGCACGCTTTTGATGAAAGTGTTATCGCTGTTGCGCCCGGCGACGCCTTTGGGTGCATCCAAGTCGTAAGTATGCTGGAGCTTCACGCCGGCAATTCCCTCCGCCATGCTTGCCAGATCGTCAATTGAGATCAGCTCGTTCGAACCGAGGTTGATAGGCGTGGCAATCAGGCGATCGCAGTGCATAATCTGGTCGATACCCAGCACGCAATCGTCGATGAAGCAGAAGCTGCGGGTCTGCGATCCGTCGCCCCAGATGCCGATGGTGGTTCCGCCGCTGTCGAGGGCTTCGATCACCTTGCGGCTAAGCGCGGCGGGCGCCTTCTCGCGGCCTCCGAACCAGGTGCCGTGCGGGCCGTAGATGTTGTGGAAGCGGGCGATATGCGTTTCCAGACCGCGCTCCGCCCAATACTCCTGGCAGAACATCTCCGAGACGAGTTTCTCCCAACCGTAACCTCTTTCGGCCATGGCCGGGTAGGCGTCCGATTCCTTCAGCGCGCGCACATGCGCGTCCTTTTGCAGGTCCGTGTTATAGGCACAGGCGGATGACGAAAAGAAATAACGCTGGGCGCCGGCCCGCCAAGCTGCCTCAACGAGGTGCGTGTTGACCAAAATGCTGCGCAGGCACTCGACGCGAAAGTGCTCGATGAAACCCATGCCGCCCATATCGGCGGCCAGGTTATAGACATCTACCGCGCCTTCCACCGCCTGGATGGCATTCTGTTTCTCGCTCAGATCGAGTGAGAGGCATTCGACACCGGGTACCCGCTGGTACCATTCAGGCAGGGGCTTGCGGTCGATGGCGCGGATGCGGGTGAAGCCCAGATCGTGAAAATACCGGGTGAGCGCGCCCGCGATGAAACCGCCCGCGCCCGCGATGACGATCAGATCGTCGCGGCCGATCCGGCGGTCGATTCGTACTTCAGCGTTCTCTTTCATGCTCTATTATGTGGTTCTTCGGCAGCGGCGGAGCGGACCATGCGATCTGGGGGGTTTGGTGGCCGCCAAACCGCACAAATCGACAATTATCGTTAAAGTAATCGTTAACAATTGTAGCCCGGACAGCGTGCTTCTGTCAATCCGCCGGGCCGTTGGTACTTATTTCAGTCCGGCGGGGGTTATCTTAAACGCCCAGGCAAATTCTCCGCTCCGCGCCGTGGGCATTTCAATGTTCAAGCCGTCATTATCACGCGTCCATTTCAATTTGTCGCGGGAGCCCAGCAGTTGAACGCCGGCGATTTCCGATGGCATGACCTGGGACCCGCGCGCCAGGGACTGGATCTTGATTTTGCCGTCCTGCGGCGACGCAAGCGCGATGGCATACAGCAGACCGGCGCGGGTGGTGAACCGGATATCTTGGCTGGTATAAGGTTTCGTAGCCGTATCGTGGAACGAACCGCCGACGACTTTCGTCGGGCCCTCGCCGGAGATTTTCCAGGGGCGCGTGCCGTAAATGGCCTCGCCATTCGTGGAGAGCCAGCGTCCCATGGCAAGCAAAACATTCTGCGCCTGCTCGGGGATGGTGCCGTCTGGTTTGGGCCCCACGTTCAGCAGCAAAGCGCCATTCTTGCTGACGATATCCACCAATTGTTGCACCAGGGATTCCGGCGAGCGGAAGGTATCGTTGTCGATGTATCCCCATGATTTGATGCTCACCGAGGTGTCCGTCTGCCAAAAGCGCGGCTGGATTTGGTCCGACTGTCCGCGTTCAATGTCCAAAACAGCGGTACCCACGGGAAAGGCTTCGAGCTTGTAGTTGATCGCGGCGGTGGAACCGCGGCGCGCCGCGTCGTTGTAATAAAAGGCCGCGAGGCGCTGCAGGTACGGCTCGAATTCCTTGGTCTCGATCCACCAGTCGAACCACACAATTTCCGGCTGGTACTTGTTCACCATCTCGGCCACCCGTGCAATCCAATCGTCCAGATAGGCCGGGTCCGGATGCCCGCCCTGCCAATGCAGCTGGTTCTTGTCGGTGACTCCGATATGCGCCGGGCCATAGAAGGCCGCAAATTGCGGGTCGCGCACATCGGAGTCGAATTCGCGGCCGGTATTGAGAAAGAAGTAATGCTCAGCGCGGTGGCTGGAGACGCCGAAATGCAGTCCGGCGGCGCGCACGGCTTGCGCCAGTTCGCCGGTGGTGTCCCGGTGCGGGCCCATTTTGGCGGCACACCAGTCGCTGAGGTCCGAATTGTACATTGCAAATCCGTCATGGTGCTCGGCAACCGGGACGACGTACTTCGCGCCGGCCTTCCGGAAGAGATCGGCCCATGCCTTCGCGTCGAAGTGTTCCGCCTTGAACCTGGGGACGAAATCCTTGTATCCGAATTTCGTCTGCGGGCCGTAGGTGGCGACGTGATGGGCAAACTCCTCTGACCCTTGCTTGTACATATTCCGCGGATACCATTCGTTGCCGAACGCCGGCACCGAGTAGACGCCCCAATGCAGAAAGATGCCAAACTTAGCGTCCTGATACCAGGTGGGAACCTGGTAGTGCTTGAGGGAATCCCAGTTGGGGCGGAACGGGCCGGCTTGTGCCCCCGTATCGACCTGGCGAACCAGCGCGGCGCGCGCGGCATCGAACTTGTGGACCGCATTCTCCCAGACTACGTCGTCCGCGTTGGGAGTCTGCGCCGGGGCGGCCGCGAGGAAGGCAAAAAGAAACATGGCGGGGAGTCGCATGAGGTTACCGACAGAACTATAACATCCACCCAATAAAAACGCAACAGTTATCGTTGAAGGAACACACGGCAGCGTGGGCACGGACTCATCTGCGCACGTCCCTGAGGCGATGCCGCTCGACGATTCCCCGGCCCTCGCGCGCCACAATCCACTGGTTGGCATCCACGTCTTTAAAAGTTTCGATGGCGCCCTGCGGCCAACGGATGGCGAGGTCGGCCTTGACCGCATCGCCCAGACCGAAGTGCACCCGAAAGTCTCCCTGGGAAATGTGATAGCCGCCGCTGCGCACTTCATCGATCTGTTTGCGATGTCCCGCGGTCACGGTGAGGCGGGCGCCCACGGCATCGCGGCCGGATGCGGTCAACGCCCGTACCAACAGAGCGTTGCCCCGCGGGCCGAAGTTTTTCAGCAGCGAAGGAGGCTCAAAAAGATTGACCACCACGATCTCCTCGGATCCATCGTTATCCAGGTCGCCGACCGCGACGCCGCGCGACGAGTGCTTGGCGGCAATGCCGGGGCCTGAAGTGAAGGACATATCGAAGAACTGCCCGTCCCCCCGATTCCAGAACAACTGGCGCGGCTGGTGAAACTCTTCGCCCAGGTTGTACTTTTCGATGAACGGGTAAACGTGCCCGTCCGCTATGAACAGATCCTTCCAGCCGTCGTTGTCGACATCCAGAAAGGCAGTGCCCCATTTTACGTACTGAGTGTGAACGGCCAGGCCGGCGCGGCTGGTAACGTCGCTGAAAGTCCCGTCGCCCAAGTTGCGATAGAGGGTGTTGGTGTCACTCGAGAAGTTGGTCTTGAAGATATCGAGGAAACCATCGCCATCGTAATCGGCCGCAGTCGCGCCCATACCCGCCTGCTCCCGCCCGTCCTCGTTGACGGCCAAGCCGGTGGTGAGGCCGATCTCCTCGAACGTCCCATTCCGCTTGTTGTGGAAGTAGAGGCTGGGCGTTGAATCGCAGGTCACATAAAAGTCCGGCCATCCGTCATTGTCGAAATCGCCGGTGAGGACCGTGAAGCCGTAATACTCGCGCGGCGTCTCGACGCCGGCCTGTTTGGTTACGTCGGTGAAATGGCCGTGACCGTCGTTGTGGTACAGCGTCATGGTTTCGCCCTTGAGACCCCGCGGGCCGCAGGGCACCGGAATGCCTTTCCAGTTGCACCCGCTGCGATCGCGCGGGCGGGGCGTCTCCTGCGCATTGAAATCGATATAGTTGGCCACTACCAGGTCGAGCCATCCATCCCGGTCATAGTCGATAAAGGCGCAGCCTGTGCTCCAACGCGAGCCGGGACGGTCCAGGCCGCGCGCGCGTGTCTCGTCGCGGAAGGTACCGTTTCCGATGTTGTGCAGGAAGACGTTGTGACCCCACTGGCCCACGAACAGATCCACATTGCCGTCGTTATCCGCATCGCCGGCGCATACACCCTGCCCCCATCCCAAGTGCCCGATGCCGGCCTTCGCGGTGACATCCTCAAAGCGAAGCCCGCCCAGATTGTGATAAAGGTGCGGCGTCAGGGGCACTTGACCGGGCTTTAGCCGATCCCCCTGCACCAGGAAGATGTCCGGCAGGCCGTCGTTGTCGTAGTCGAAGATGGCTACCCCGGTGCCCGTGTTTTCGACCACGAAGGTCTGGTCCAGGTCGCCGGAGACGACCACGGCGCTCAGGCCAGCCTGGGCCGCGACGTCTCGAAAATCGACAGCCGGAGCCTTCATGCCCGGCGGGAGCGGGCGCACAGGCTGATCGGTGGCGCCCGATGAGACCATCTGCGAAAGGGCCTGGCGCTCCAGTAACAGACCGAAAGCCAAGGCCAGGACGGCGGCGGGCGCGGCGATGAACAGAGTAGAGCGGTACCACTGGCGGCGCATCAACGCGCCTTCTCCACACTAGAAGCGGCGCCCGGCCGTTGCGCGCGGGCCTGCGCGATCAAGGTGAGAGCCCGCTCGATATCCGGGTCCGCCGGCTTCCCCTCCCGGGCCAGCCGAAGCTCCTTCTCGCCACCATCGATATTGCCCATCTGGCAATCGATGAGGCCGAGATTCTTATGCAGATCCGCTCGCATGACGCAGTCGCCGCAGACTTGGATCGCCTGCCGCAGTTGGCGGACCGCTTCGGGCCAATCGCGCGCCTCGCTGGCCGCCCGCGCGTCATTGGCGAGTGTGCCGGCCTGGTCGACGATGCGCCGCTTCTTTTGCACCTCGTTATAGCGGGCCATCAGGCGCGCAGCCTCGTCGGGATCGGCTGGCTTGATGGCGCGCGCCAGACTCCATAACGCCTGGCTGTAATCGGGGTCGATGGCCACCGCCTGCCTCCAGGCCGCAATGGCCGCCTGCGTCTGCGACTCGTGTTCGAGACTTTGCCCGAGCAAATGCCAGGCCATCACGTTGCGCGGTTGTAGCTTGACCACCGTCTGAATCAACGCGGCGGCCCGTTGGTAATGGCCGGCTTGCTTCTCGATCACCGCGAGATAATAATGAGGCTCCGCCATCTGGGGCGCGATCCGGCAGGCGGATTCGAAATCGGATTGCGCCTCCGCGTTCCGGCCGAGATCGAAGAGCACACGGCCATGGTTGAAGCGGGCCGCGGCCGAGTCGGGCGCCAGCCGGACCGCTTCGCCGGTTTCGGCCAAAGCTCCCGGCAGGTCGTAGCTGTCGGCCAGGGCAATAGCCAGGTCGAGATGCGCGGCAGCGGACTGTGGATCGAGCGCCACAACCTTGCGCAGCAGCGCCACGCCTTCGCCGCCCTTTCCAAGGCGGGCTTTGACCTTCCCGGCCGCGGCCAGGGTGGCTACGTTTTCAGGCGCCAGTTGCATGGCGACATCGAGTTGGACTTCGGCATCCGTGAACTTCCGCTGCTGGGCGAGAACGAGCCCGAGATTGAGGTGCCCCTGAGCATAATTCGGGTCGTCTTCAATCGCTTGCCGAAAGAGTCTTTCGGCGCCTTCGTTGTCGCCCTGCATGCCGCGAATGACGCCCAGATTGCCCAGCGCCGAGACCAGTTGCGGATCGTCGGCAATGGCCGCCTCAAACCGCTTTTCAGCCTGAGCGGTATTGCCGGCGGCCAGGTCGAGCCGGCCCAGTTCACCCTGGACCGCCGCCAATTTCGGATCGATACCCGCGGCGCGCTCGAGCGCCTCCCGCTCGCCTCTTAGATCGTGCGCCGCTTCGAGCGCCAGCGCCAGGTTGTATTCGGTGCGCGCATTGCCGGGCTCGATCTCCAGCATCTGCCGATAGACATCCGCCGCTTGCGCCGGCTGCCCGGCCTGCAGCAACTCGTTGGCCTGGTTGCCCTTCGCCGCCAACTGATTGACCTTGAATTCTTCCGATTTGCCGGCTTTGAATCGATCTACAGCCTCGCGCGACCTGGCGTCGTCCCCCAGCGCGCGCAGAACGGCGGCAAGCTGGAACTGGGCGGACGAATCGGCCGGATTGATGGCGACAGCCTTTTGCAAATAAGGGAGCGCCTCCTTCGGCTTTTCATTGCGCGCCAGCACGAACCCAAGCTCGTACTGCGCTTGCGCGTCGTTCGGGAGTTCCGCCGCGGCGCGTTTGAGTTCCTTCTCCGCCGGCGCATAATCGCCCAGACCTCTGTAGACCGACCCGAGCATCAAATGGCCTTCGGGGTCGGCCGGTTTGCGCCGCACGTATTCCTGTGCATCCGCCAGCGCATCCTGAAACGCAGACACGGTGACCAGCGCTTTCACCTTCGCCAGCAGCGCGACATAATCCTGGGGGTCCAAACGGACGACTTCCGTGTACTCGTCAGCGGCCTCGCGAAATCGCGATTCGTGAGCATAGATGCTGCCCAGATTGAAGTGCGCCGATTTCATCTCCGGGTGAGCTTTCACCAGTTCAACCAGGAAACGGATGGACTCGTACGCATCGCCGCTCTGATAAACGGCGATGCCCATGGACAACACAATTTCGGGTGAGTTGGGCTGCATTGCCAGCGCCTGTTTCCAGTACCGTATCGCAGCCGCATAGCGGCGTTCCGAGGCGAGCGTTTGCGCCAGATGGTCCAAAGCAAATACGGAGTTCGGGTCCCATTTCAGCGCTTCCCGAAACTCGGCCGCGGCTTCGGCCGCCTGCTCCATATCCATGAGAACGGAACCAAGTGAGTTATGCGCCACCGCCATATCGGGCTTGTAGCGCAGCGCCAGCCGAAACTCGCCCGCCGCGGCCGGAAGCTGCTGCGCGCGCACCAGAGCCACGCCCAGGTCGTAATGGGCTTCCGCGGATCGCGGCTCCAACCGCACCGCTTCTCTAAAAGCGGCCACCGCACATTGTAGATTGCCCTGCTCCGCGAACCATGCGCCGACGGCATCGTACACTTTGCCGGAAGGGTTTTCGCGGATGGCTTTCACGCCCGACGCCGGCGACTTGCACCCCTCCGGCAGTTGCGCGGCGGCGGCGAAAGCATAGGCGAGAAGCACCCCGCAACCCAGCTTGATCTTCATGGCCGTTTGGTACCAGTATAGGTCGCGGAAACACCCCGGGGTTCCGTCACGGCGACGATCCGGTCGGCCTGTACATCCCGCAGCAACTGCCGTATCCCGGAGGGCCACCGGATCTCGATCTCGCGCGCGGCCGGAAAGCGGCCCAGCCCGAAGTGTACCCGAGGGTCGCTGGACGCTGCGTAGCCAGTGCTGGTGGTCACCTCGTTGTATTGGTTCTGGCCGTCGCCGGTAGTGACCCGTATTTGCGCGCCTATTCCCATCCGGTTGCTCTTTGTGCCAGTGAGTTTGAGCAGCAGCCAGTGGCTGTGGTTTTCCGAAATGTTGTGAAACACCTGAACGGGACTGCGCAACCCGGTCACTACCAAATCAATGAGGCCGTCGTTATCCAGATCTCCATACGCCAGCCCGCGATGGGGCGCCGCCCGAGTAAAATCCGCGCCGGCGCCGGCACTTACATCTTCGAATTGTCCGTTGCCAAGATTGCGGAAGACCGCGTTTGGTTCTGCATAGTGAAAATGTTTCGAAACGGCGTCGATTTCGTCCATCACGTTGCCGCGGGCGACGAACAGGTCCTTCCATCCGTCGTTATCCAGATCGGCCGCCCCATTCGACCAACCGGACATTTCCCTGGTCAACTGGGCGAGCCTGCTCGCCTGCGTGACATTGCTGAACTGTCCGCCGCCGCGGTTCCGGAAAAGCGGAAAGGTCTCATTCTCAATGGCCGTGTGCCAGATGTCCGGCAGTCCATCGTTGTCCACATCGCGAAAGTCGGCGCCCATGCCCGCGAGCTGGTTGCCGTCCTCGTTGTAAGCCACACCCGCCGCAAACCCAACCTCCTCGAACTTCTTGCCGCCCAGATTGTGGAACAGCAGATTCGGGCTGTTATCGTTGGCCACGAAGACGTCCATGAATCCATCGCCGTCGTAGTCGGCAAAAACCACCCCCATACCTTTTCCCTGCACCGCCGCAATCCCGGTCTCTCCCGAGACATTCGTGAATGTGCCGTCGCCGTTGTTGCGATAGAGGGTGTTCGGAAGCGGCCCGAAACTCTTGGGATGGCAATAGCCCCGGCCGTTGGCGCCCATGCAAGCGGGCTCATGCTCTGGGTCCCACTGGCAGTAGTTAGACACAAAGAGATCCAACAGTCCGTCGTTATTGTAATCGAACCAGCCGGCCGAGATCGACCACATCTTGCGGCCCTTCAGCAGCGTGCCGCCGACGCCCGCTTTCGCCGTTACGTCCGTGAACGTCCCGTCGCCGTTGTTGTGGAAGAGCTGATTGCCATTGACGTTGGCGACGAAAATGTCGGGCCACCCGTCGTTATCGTAGTCGCCTGCCGCCACGCCCATGCCATAGCCGCTTCCCGCCACGCCGGCGCGTTCCGTTACGTCGGTGAAGGTGCCATTGCCGTTGTTATGGAAGAGCCGGTTGTAGTACTTCGGCCCGGTCTTCACCATCGATGGCATTTCAGCGCCGTTGACCAGGTAGATGTCGAGAAGGCCGTCGCCATCATAATCGAGCAGGGCGACTCCAGCCGGCATGGTCTCGGGTTGATGCTTCTGGGGAGTTGGACAGTTCTCGGTGACGAACCGGATCCCGGCAGTCTCTGCGATGTCTTTGAAACGGATGAGGCCCGGCGCGGGAGCGACCGCCCGGACCGCCCACGCGCACGCGGCCAGCGCAGCCACGATGGGCATCCATCGCGGCATCGATCGCGGCATAGATCGCTTCGGGGACATAATTATCGCGTTCCCTTCGACGGTTCCCGCACAGTAAGGATGCGGTCCACAGCCAGATCGTGCAACGTTTGGACGGCGCCGCTGGGCCAAGCGATCTCCAGCGACCGCACCGACCTATCCCGCCCCAAGCCGAAATGCGCGCGCTTATCGTTCGCGGAGAAGTAACTGCCCCCGGTTGTCACAGTAGCGTACTGACTTACCCCGGACTCACTCACAAGATGGAGACGCGCGCCGATGCCATCGCGATTGCTCACCGTGCCAACCGTGTTGACGGTCAGCCAGTGATTGGGGCTTCCCTGATTGTGAAGTAGCATTGGTTTCCCGTCCAGACAACTCACCACAATGTCGATCTGGCCGTCGTTGTCGAGATCGCCGAACGCGGCGCCGCGGGCCGCCTGCACGGTGCGAAACGGTTCGCCGCTCCGCGCGGACACGTCCTCAAAACGGCCCTGCACATTGCGCAGCAGCATAAGCGGTTCGAGATAGCGCACATTGCCCTGGAAATATTCGATGTTGTCCATAACGTGCGACTGGGCCACAAACAGGTCTTTCCAGCCGTCATTGTCGTAGTCAATGAAGCCCGTACCCCAGCCGGAGTGTGGCATGGTCACGCGCGCGACGCCAGTCGTGCCAGACACGTACTGGAATGCGCCCTTGACGTTATGAAAGAGCGCATACTTTTGGTTCGCCAGGTCGCCGATGAAGACGTCCGGCCAGCCGTCGTTGTCGTAGTCCTCGAATGCCACACCCATACCTGAGAATGCATGGCCGTCTTCGTCGTATGCCAGACCGGCCGTCATTCCAACTTCCGAGAACGTTCCGTCGCGATTGTTGTGGAAGAGTTGCTCCGCGATCGCGTCATTGGCCACCACGATGTCCGGCCACCCGTCCAGGTCGTAGTCGTTGAACGCGCTGCCCAGTCCCCTCCCCGGAGCGGCCGCAATTCCGGATTTCGCACTGACATCGGTGAACGTGCCATCCCCGTTGTTGTGATACAGCAAATATGTGGCAGACTTGAAAACGTCGGGATGGCAGTAAGCCGGCTGCCCGCGCTCGGGCGCGCCGCACGGCATATTTTTCGAGAAATCCCAGTCTAGATAGCGCGCCACGAACAGATCCAGGTAACCATCGCGATCGTAATCCACAAACAGCGCGCTGGACGACCAGCCGCCCCCGGCCACGCCCGCCTTTTCGGTGACATCCGTAAATGTGCCGTCGCCGTTATTGTGGTAGAGAATATTGCGTCCGAAATTGGTGACGTACAAGTCCGGCCGGCCGTCGTTGTCATAGTCGCCCACAGCAACACCCATTCCGTAAGAGTAACCGCGGAGCCCGGCCTTCTCCGTCACATCGGTAAATGTACCGTCGCCATTATTGTGGTACAGACGGTTCCAATACTTCGAGTCGGACTTGTCGGGCGCCGCGCCGGGAGGCATGGGACTATCGAGGCGCGCGCCATTGACGAAGAAGAGGTCCGCAAATCCGTCTCCGTCGTAGTCCAGCATGGCGACCCCGCCGGGCATCGATTCAATCAGGTATTTCTGTGGCGTGCGGGATGAGAGAAGCTGAAACGCGATGCCCGCCTTCGCCGTCACGTCAACGAAAACAGGCAGGGGCGCCCGCTCCTCGGCCGCGCCAAACAGTACCAGGCTGAGAATGCCAAGAATGGGCAGCGGCCACAAGGCGGTGAGGAGGACGCAGGGGCTGCGCATACTTTGTACCCCCAGCGTATCGCCAAATCGTCAGACAAAAAACCGCCGTCAATGCCGCAGCTATGTCCGCGGCATTGACGGCGCAACCAGATGCTTGCCAGGCCTACCTTAGAAGTAGAACTTCAAGCCCATCTGCAATTGACGGGGCAGGCTGGCGCCCGCCACCCCGGTCACCTGACCTGGGTTTGGGTTGCTCAGATAGTTGTTCGGAATGCCGAAGATAACGTCGTTAAACACGTTATACGCTTCCGCTCGAAATTCAAAGTATTTGGTTTCACCAAGGCCAATGCGGAACTGGCGGAACAGGGATATGTCCAGATTCTTCCCCCAATTCGTGGTCAAAGCGTTGGGCTTCTCGTCACCGTACGTGTAGGGCGCCGGATTAGCGAAAGCCGAGACGTTGTACCATTGCGACACCGTTCCGGCGCCGGCAGTCGGGTTACCCACGACGTCAGCCCACTCGTTGTTGTAGCCGCCGTTGTTCAAGATCGCGGTGTTGGCAAACACCATGTACGGCTGGCCCGAATGGAGCGACAGGATGCCGTTGAGCGACCAGCCCCCCGCCAATACGCCGAGAAGCTTGTTGCCGCCGGCGCCGGGCTTTCCGAATGGCGATAGGAAAGTGAACGATGCGGTGAAGTTGTTCGTTTGGTTGGTATCGGATATCTGCACATCCGCGGTGCGGTTGTATATGTTCTCTATGTCGCAGGCGGCTCCGATCCCACAACCATCGTCGATCGACCGTGACAGCGTGTACGAAAGCTGGAACGCCATATTCTGGCTGGCGCGTTTTCTGACGGAAACCTGCAGCGCGTTGTACCGGCTCGCACCCACGCTCTGGTCGAACCACTGCGGCAACATGTACGGGAATGGTTGACGCGGTGCGACGTCGCCCGGGCCAGGAGCCGCCACATTCTGTACCGGACCCCAATCCAGACGCCGTCCCACGGAACCGACATAGTTCACATCCGCAACGACGCTGTTGGGCAGTTCCCGCTGGACGCCGAAGTTCCACTGGTCCATATAGGGTGATTTGAAATTCGGATCGACCATCCACTGGCTCACCTCTGAGAAGGTGGACACCGGATAAACCAAGCCGCCGCCGCTGCCGAGGCCCAATGGATCTGCCATGCCCGCGGTGACTTTATTCACATTCAAGGACGGGTTGTTGATGGTGGCTACGGCCGGCCAGTTCCCGCCGAAATTCTGGGCCAATTGGGTGATTCCGCCCCACATGTCGTAGAAGCGGCCATACCCGGCACGGAGCACCGTTTTGTCGGTGAGCCGGTAGGCCAGGCCCAGCCTTCCGGACCAATCCCCGAAGTCGTTCTTGAGAATGGCATGATTCGAGCCCGCCACGCTGACATTCGGGGGAAGCACCCCCGGCCCGTTTGGATCGGGGTATTGAGAAACCGTATCGCCGGAACTGGGAACCCCGGCATAGGTCCCGTTGGGCAGGCAGGGCGCCCCAACGTTAGCCGAGCAATTCGGCGGAAGCGCCGTCAGAATGTACTGTCCGGTGGTCGGATTAGCGTCGCCGGTATACAGATCTTTGCCCGCGCCGTAGATCGGCCAAAGTCGGAGGTCATATCGGAGGCCGACATTCACCGTCAACCTGGGAGTTGCTTTCCACTGATCCTGAATAAAGGCGGCATCCATCCACCCGCCATGCGCGACCTCGTTGACATTCCGGAGTGCGGCGCCGCTGGGAGCTCCCAGCAGCAGGGACGCCCATGCATCGCCGCCGACGCCCTGGACTTGACCACCCAGGCCCGCCGTTTGGGCTTGCGCGAACGACTCGGTGTTGTACCCGATCGGCGAGTGGAAATAGTTGGTCTCAATATCCCCGCCGATTTTGACCGTATGCTTGCCGACGATCTTGGTGAAGGTGCCGCCAAACTGCCAGACATTGGCAAGCGTGGTGCCCTGCAGTGCTGAATTCGGCCAGGCCAGATAGCCGGAGATGCTGCTCAGCATCGGCGCATATTGCTTGCCATCCAGGGTCTCGAAGGTCGAGGACACGCCTAGGCTGTTCAACTGACTGAGGAACGCCGCATTTTGGCCCTGGACTGCGGCGACCTCATTGTCGAATCCAAAATTCCGCCCGAAGTAAGCCTCTAGTACCGACGTTGGGCCGAACGTGTGCGTCTCATGAATGGCCCAATTGCGCCCGTAAAGGTCGTCGTTGTCC